>NZ_JBSGUA010000001.1:785740-993922 GCF_053607685.1 Streptomyces sp. NPDC055099
GGCCTTGAGCAGCCACGTCGTGGCGGTGGTGACGCCGAGCGCGATCGGCGTGAGGACGTACGTACCCAGCCACTCCAGCGGCGTCACGATCAGCGTCCGCCCCAGCCACCCCAGCGCGCGCCCCACGGGCCGCAGGCCTCTGAGGTACACGAAGCGGCCGCAGACGGCCAGGGCGTCCCACACCAGGCGCACCGGGACGACAAGCACGAGGACGACGATCCGCACCGGGATGCGGATCGCCACGGCGAGACAGCCCTCGGCCTGCGGCCGGGCCTCCGGCTGGGCTTGCGGTGCGGGCAGCGGGGGCCGCTTCTCCAGGTCCATGCCGTCCTAGACGCGTCAGTGGTGGGATGTGGTTCGGTCAGGCGCCGGTCGGGATCCAGTAACGCAGCTTTCCGCCGCGTTCGTCCTCGAAGGTGCCGCCCGCGCCCTCGATCACCTTGCGCGAACCGGTGTTGTCGGTGTCACAGGTGACCAGGACCGATGCGATGCCCAGCGCGCGTGCGTACGGCAGGGCGCCGGTCAGCATGGCCGTGGCGTGGCCGCGGCGGCGGGCGGTGGGGCGTACGTCGTAGCCGATGTGGCCGCCGTACTCGCGCAGGAAGCGCGTGTTGACGTTGTGCCGGATGGCGAGGCGGCCGATGTAGTCGGCGCCGTCCGCGTACCAGAGCGTCGTCACGGGGACGGAGAACGGCTCCGCGGGGTGCACGGCGGCGCGGACCTCGGTGACGTACCGCTCGAAGACCGCCGGGTCGTGCCACTTGTCGCCGTAGTCACGCAGGGTCTGGCCGAGCGTCGTGTCGTCGTCGTCACCGCCGCGCCCCTCGGCGCGGAACTCCTCCATCGCGGCGACGAAGGAGAGATGCACGAGGCCGGTGGGCGGGACGAGTCGAGGACCCGCTCCGGCCACCGGCCCCGGCTGCGTCATCTACTTCACGACCGACAGCGGAAGAAGCTTCTTGCCGGTCGGGCCGATCTGGATCTCGGTCTGCATCTGCGGGCACACGCCGCAGTCGAAGCAGGGGGTCCAGCGGCAGTCCTCGACCTCGGTCTCGTCGAGCGAGTCCTGCCAGTCGTCCCAGAGCCAGTCCTTGTCGAGACCGGAGTCCAGGTGGTCCCAGGGCAGGACCTCCTCGTACGTGCGCTCACGCGTCGTGTACCAGTCGACGTCCACGCCGAAGTCGGGCAGCGTCTTCTCGGCGCAGGCCATCCAGCGGTCGTAGCTGAAGTGCTCGCGCCAGCCGTCGAAGCGGCCGCCGTCCTCGTACACCGCGCGGATGACGGAACCGATGCGGCGGTCACCGCGCGAGAGCAGGCCCTCGACGATGCCGGGCTTGCCGTCGTGGTAGCGGAAGCCGATCGAGCGGCCGTACTTCTTGTCGCCGCGGATCTTGTCGCGCAGCTTCGTGAGGCGGGCGTCCGTCTCCTCGGCCGACAGCTGCGGGGCCCACTGGAAGGGCGTGTGCGGCTTGGGCACGAAGCCGCCGATGGAGACCGTGCAGCGGATGTCGTTGCCCGCGACCTCGCGGCCCTTGGCGATGACGTTCGCCGCCATGTCCGCGATCTGCAGGACGTCCTCGTCGGTCTCGGTGGGCAGGCCGAGCATGAAGTACAGCTTGACCTGGCGCCAGCCGTTGCCGTACGCGGTCGCGACGGTGCGGATCAGGTCCTCTTCGGAGACCATCTTGTTGATGACCTTCCGCATCCGCTCGCTGCCGCCCTCGGGGGCGAACGTCAGACCCGAGCGGCGGCCGTTCCTCGTCAGCTCGTTCGCCAGGTCGATGTTGAAGGCGTCGACGCGGGTCGAGGGCAGGGAGAGGCCGATCTTGTCTTCCTCGTACCGGTCCGCGAGGCCCTTGGCGACGTCCGCGATCTCCGTGTGGTCCGCGGAGGACAGGGAGAGCAGGCCGACCTCTTCGAAGCCGGTGGCCTTCAGGCCCTTCTCCACCATGTCGCCGATGCCGGTGATGCTTCGCTCCCGCACGGGGCGCGTGATCATGCCGGCCTGACAGAAGCGGCAGCCGCGGGTGCAGCCGCGGAAGATCTCCACGGACATGCGCTCGTGGACGGTCTCCGCGAGCGGCACGAGGGGCTGCTTGGGGTAGGGCCACTCGTCCAGGTCCATGACGGTGTGCTTGGACACGCGCCACGGGACACCGGACTTGTTCGGCACGACGCGGCCGATGCGGCCGTCCGGGAGGTACTCGACGTCGTAGAACCCGGGGACGTAGACGTTGCCGGTCCTGGCGAGGCGGAAGAGGACTTCCTCGCGGCCGCCGGGGCGGCCCTCGGCCTTCCACGCGCGGATGATCGCGGTCATGTCGAGCACGGCCTGCTCGCCGTCGCCGATGACGGCGCAGTCGATGAACTCCGCGATCGGCTCGGGGTTGAAGGCGGCGTGGCCTCCGGCGAGGACGATCGGGTCGTCGATGCCGCGGTCCTTGGACTCCAGCGGGATGCCCGCGAGGTCAAGGGCCGTGAGCATGTTCGTGTAGCCGAGCTCCGTGGAGAAGCTGAGCCCGAACACGTCGAAGGCGCCGACGGGCCGGTGGCTGTCCACGGTGAACTGCGGGACCTTGTGCTCCCGCATCAGCTCTTCGAGGTCCGGCCAGACGCTGTACGTGCGCTCGGCGAGGACGCCCTCGCGCTCGTTCAGCACCTCGTACAGGATCATGACGCCCTGGTTGGGCAGCCCCACCTCGTAGGCGTCCGGGTACATGAGCGCCCAGCGGACGTCACACTCGTCCCAGTCTTTGACGGTGGAGTTGAGCTCTCCGCCGACGTACTGGATGGGCTTCTGGACGTGCGGGAGAAGCGCTTCCAGGCGTGGGAAGACGGACTCGACAGGCATCACAGCGTCTTTCGGCAGGATCTCATGTTCTGGCAGGGGTGACCATCCAGCGTACCTCGGTACTCAGCCGTCCAGTGACGACCTCAGTTTGGGCCGGGACGCCCGGTGCCACACCGCGGGCAGCTCGTTCTCCCGCTCGGTGGCCCTGGCCTCCTCATGCCCGTACAGAAGTCCCCAGGTGAAGGCGGTCTCGCCCGCCGCGTGGGCCTGGATCGCGAGGTTCCGCAGGGCGTCGCGCGCGACCACGCTGTCCTGGTGATCGCCGAGCACCTTCTGGACGGCCTTCATCCGCTTCGCGAACCGCTTGGCGGGCTTGCCGAGCGCGGGCTTCGCCGCCTCACCCGCGTACCGGGCGCGCTTGGCGGCCTTGCGAGCGCCGTGCATCGCCACGTCGCGCTCCTCGCCGGGCGCCAGCGCGAGGGCGTGTTCGATGCGGGCCTCCAGGCGGGCGTAGTCCTTCCGGGCGGCCTTGGACAGGGCCTTTCCGGGGGACGCGGTGGCGGCCTTGCGCAGCGGCGGGTCGGCGAGCAGCGCGTCCACGGAGTCGAGGAGCTGCACGTACCGGCGGCTTTCGAGCGCGGCGACGGTCCTGCTCCGGGCGTCGGCGGAGCCCGCGACGTTCCAGATGCTCAGGCGGGCCCGCACCGGACCCAGGACCAGGGTGCCGGGCACGGCGTCGATGCGGCCGGTGAGCCGCTCGGCCAGGACCTCCTGGTCGCGGTCGACGCCGAGCTCTCCAGCGAGCCACTTCAGTTCGTCGCCGATCGGGTCGGTGACGGAGCGGTCGAGGAGCTTCCTGTACGAGCGGAACGCGCTGCGCATCCGCCGCGTGGCGACCCGCATCTGGTGCACGGAGTCCGGCTGGTCGCGGCGGACGTCGGGGTCGAGGGCGACGAGTGCGTCGCGCTGGGCGCGGATGTAGGCGAGGACGTGGTCGGCAGCGGTGACGGGGTCAGGTTGCACGGCGGAGTCCTTCGGCTGGATGACGGTGTACCGGTCACCCTTCTGCCCCTTTTTGCCCCCGGCAGGCTTGAGCGTGCCTTCCGCGACGAGCTGCCGGGTCGCGGCAAGCGCCGTCCCCGCCTGGGCCTTGGCCAGTTTCGACGCGGCCGCCGACCGCTCGACACCGAGCTTCTTCAGCTTCTTCTCGATCTTGTCGAGCAGCGCGGGATCCGCGTCGTCCGCGAGCTCCACCTCGATCTCGGCCCACTCGGTGGTGCCGCCGCCCTCCGTGAGCCGCTCGGCCCTGACCCGGTCGATGCTCAGCTCGGCGAGGAGCGCGCCCTTGTCGTCGAGAAGGTGGCGCAGGTCCCGCGCGGTCAACAGCCGCATGACGGGCACGAGTTCGGCGTCGCGCACCCGGGACCGCACCAGCGCGGACAGCTCGGGCGGCACCGAGTCCGACAGGGGTGCCTGGATCTCGTCCCGCGCGCCTTGCACGAGGGAGACCGGCAGTTTCAGGTGCCAGCCCTCGTCGTCGCCGCCCGTGCGGCGGCGGAGCGTGATCGAGTCCGCGAGCAGAAGTTGGTCGGTCGTGTCGTGATAGACGGCGTCCAGTTCGACGACACCCTTGTCGACGACCTTCGCCACTGAGGCGACACCGGTCAGGTCGGGCAGCTCCGCGGCCGCTTCGACGTCGTACTTCCGCTCGATCTCCCGCTTCGTCTGCGCCATGAACCGAATCTAGACGGGATCCGGGGCGCTGGGCAGTCCCCCAGACGCCCCGGGGCAGAGCTAGGCCGACATCGGTCGCTGCACCTTGATGGACTGCAGCAGGCCGACGGCCACCCAGACCGCGAACATCGATGACCCTCCGTACGAGACGAAGGGCAGCGGCAGACCCGCCACCGGCATGATGCCGAGCGTCATCCCGATGTTCTCGAAGGACTGGAAGGCGAACCAGGCGATGATCCCGGCGGCGACGATCGTGCCGTACAGCTCCGTCGTCTCGCGCGCGATGCGGCAGGCGCGCCACAGGAAGACGCCGAGCAGGAGAAGGATGAGTCCCGCGCCCGCGAAGCCGAGTTCCTCGCCCGCGACGGTGAACACGAAGTCCGTCTGCTGCTCGGGCACGAACTGACCGGTGGTCTGCGAGCCCTTGAAGAGGCCGGTGCCCGTCAGGCCGCCGGAACCGATCGCGATGCGCGCCTGGTTGGTGTTGTAGCCGACGCCCGCCGGGTCGAGCGCGGGGTTGGCGAAGGCCGCGAAGCGGGCGATCTGGTAGTCGTCCAGGACGCCGAGCTGCCAGACGGCGATCGCTCCGGCGGCGCCCGTGCCGAGGAGTCCGAAGACCCAGCGGTTGGAGGCGCCCGACGCGAGCAGCACGCCGAGCACGATCATCGCCATCACCATGACTGACCCGAGGTCGGGCATGAGGAGCACGATCACTATCGGTACGGCGGCCAGGCCGAGGGCCTGCAGGACCGTGCGGTGGTCGGGGTGGTCCCGGTCGCCCGCGTCCACCCGCGCCGCGAGCAGCATCGCCATGCCCAGGATGATCGTGATCTTCACGAACTCGGAGGGCTGCAGCGAGAAGCCGCCGCCGAGCACGATCCAGGCGTGCGCGCCGTTGATCGTCGCGCCGAGCGGGGTGAGGACGAGCAGGACGAGGAAGACGGAGATGCCGTAGAGGATCGGCACAGCCGTCCGCAGCGTCCGGTGGCCGAGCCACACCGTGCCCACCATCAGGGCGATGCCGATGCCGGTGTTCAGGAGGTGCTTGAGCAGGAAGGAGTACGGGTCGTCGCCGACCAGCTCGGTGCGGTTGCGCGTCGCGGAGTAGACCAGCGCCGAGCCGATCGCGGAGAGCGCGATCGCCGAGAGCAGTATCGGCCAGTCCATCCTGCGCACCAGCGAGTCGCGGGCGAGCAGGCGGGACGTCATCGACGAGCGCTCGGGCCCGTAGCCGGAGACGGAGAAGCCATTGTTGCCGGCCACTAGTCGCGCCTCCCGTTCGCGGGCGCGCCCGCCAGTTCCTGCGGCGCCTCTGAGGGCTTGGGGGCCTCGGGCTTGTACGGCTTGATCTTCGGCGACTTGATCGAGCCGTCGGTCTCGATCTTCGGCAGGTCCTTCTGCGGCTGGGGCAGGAGGGCCTTCTTGAGGTCCTGCTTGCCGTTCTCGTCCAGGCCGTAGATGCCGTCGTAGATCTTGCGGACGGCGGGGCCCGACGCTCCGGAGCCCGTACCACCCTGGGAGATCGTCATCACGATCGAGTAGTCCTTGGTGTACGTCGCGAACCACGAGGTGGTCTGCTTGCCGTGGACCTCCGCCGTACCCGTCTTGGCGTGCATCGGGATCTTGTCCTGCGGCCAGCCGCCGAACCGCCAGGCGGCCGTTCCCTTGGTCGCCACGTCGGCGAGCGCACCGTCTATGTCCTTGCGCGTCTTCTCGTCCATGGGCAGCTTGCCGTGCGACTTGGGCTTGATCTCCTGGACCTGCTTGCCGTCGGCGCTGACGATCGCCTTGCCGACGGTCGGGTCGTAGAGGGTGCCGCCGTTGGCAATGGCGGAGTAGATCGTCGCCATCTGTATCGGCGTGACGAGGGTGTCGCCCTGTCCGATGGAGTAGTTGACGGAGTCACCGGCGCGCATCTTCATGCCTTCGAGGCAGTTCTCGTACGCGATCTGCTCGACGTAGTCGCCGCCCTTCTTGCCCTGCTTGCACCAGCCGTCCTTGTTGGCCTTCCAGTAGTCCTTCTTCCACTGGCGGTCGGGGACGCGGCCGGTGACCTCGTTCGGCAGATCGATGCCGGTCTCCTTGCCGAGGCCGAACTGGTGGGCCGTCTTGTAGAACCAGTCCTTGGCGTCCTTCTTCGGCTTGTTGCCGCCGTCCTTGGCCCACTGGTCGTGCGAGAGCTTGTAGAAGACGGTGTCGCAGGAGACCTCCAGGGCCTGGCCGAGGGTGATGCTGCCGTGGCCCTGGGACTCGAAGTTCTTGAAGGTCTGGCCGCCGATGGAGTACGAGCTGGGGCAGGGGTAGCGCCCGTTGAAGTCGTAGCCCGCGTTGACCGCCGCCGTGGTCGGGATGACCTTGAAGATCGAGCCGGGGGCCGCCTGGCCCTGGATGGCGCGGTTCAGGAGCGGGTAGTTGGACTTCTTGCCGGTGAGCCGGGTGTAGTCCTTGCCGGAGATGCCGCCGACCCAGGCGTTCGGGTCGTAGGTCGGGTTGGACGCCATGGAGACGACGCGTCCGGTCTTGTTCTCCATGACGACGACGGCGCCCGCGTCGGCCTTGTAGTTCTCGTTGGTGTTCTTGTCGAACTCCTGGCGGGCCTTCTTCATCGCGTCGTTCAGCCAGTACTCGGACAGCGCCTGTACGCGCGCGTCGATGCTGGTGACGACGTTCGCGCCGGGCTGGGCCGGGTCGTCCTTGGCCTTGCCGATGACGCGGCCGAGGTTGTCGACCTCGTAGCGGGTGACGCCGGCCTTGCCGCGCAGCTGCGCGTCGTAGGTCCGCTCGAGACCCGAGCGGCCGACCTGGTCGGAGCGCAGGAACGGCGAGTTGGTGTTCTCGGCCTTCTTGATCTCCTCGTCGGTGACGGGCGAGAGGTAGCCGAGCACCTGGGCGGTGTTGGACTTGCCGGGCGCGGCGTAGCGGCGGACGGCGGTGGGCTCGGCGGTGATGCCGGGGAAGTCCTCGGCGCGCTCACGGATCTGGAGGGCCTGCTTGGGCGAGGCCTCGTCCGTGATCGGGATCGGCTGGTAGGGCGAGCCGTTCCAGCAGGGCTGCGGCGTCTTGGAGTCGCAGAGGCGGACCTTGTCGGAGACTTCCTTGGTGGTCATGCCGAGGACGTCGGCGAGCTTGGCGAGGGCCGCCTTGCCGTCGTCCTTCATCTTCATCAGGTCCGTGCGGGACGCGGAGACGACCAGGCGGGTCTCGTTGTCGGCGATCGGCACGCCGCGGGCGTCGAGGATCGAGCCGCGTACGGCGGGGTCGACGACCTGCTGGACGTGGTTGCCGGAGGCTTCCTCGGCGTACTCCTCACCGTTGCGGATCTGGAGGTACCAGAGGCGCCCGCCGAGGGTGAGGAGGAGGGAGAGCACAAGGATCTGGATGACGATGAGACGGATCTGGACTCTTGGGGTCCGTCCGGTCTCGGGAATGTTGGTCACAGTCGCTTGACCCCCTTGATGCGTCCGGCGCGCGCGACGCGTGCCTTGGCCGCCTTCGCCCGCAGGCCGCCGCGCTGGTTGCCGATGCGCAGGCCCGTGCCGGAGGAGAGCCAGCCGGACGCGACGTCCGTGGCGGCCTTGTTGGCGGGGGAGGTCTCCCCCAGCGGGTCGTTCTCGGCTCTGCGGGCGAGCGCGATGATCAGCGGCACCGTGAACGGCGCGAGCAGCAGGTCGTACAGGGCCGCCGTGAAGAGGAGCCCGCCCAGGCCCACGTGGCGGGCGGCGGTGTCCCCCACGAGGGCGCCCACGCCCGCGTACAGCAGGGTCGAGCCGATGGCGGCGCCGACGACCACGACGAGCGGCCCGGTGGCCGACCTGAGCCGCCCGGTCTCCGGCTTGGCCAGGCCCGCGAGGTAGCCGACGACGCACAGGACCAGGGCGTACCGCCCGGCGGCGTGATCGGCCGGCGGTGCCAGGTCCGCGAGGAGTCCGGCGCCGAAGCCGACGAGGGCGCCGCCCACATGGCCGTAGACCAGGGCGAGGCCGAGCACCGTGAGCAGCACGAGGTCCGGGACCGCGCCCGGCAGTTGCAGCCGGGCCAGGACGCTGACCTGGATGACCAGGGCGACGACGACCAGGGTGGTGGAGAGCAGGATTCGGTTGAAGCGCATGGTTCCGGGGCTCCTACTGCTCGTTGCCGTTGTCGGCGCCGTCGGCCGGGGCCTGTCCTGACGGGGTGGCCGTCACGGTCACCGTCGGGGTCGGCTTCGGCTTGGCGGGCTTCTTCGGCAGGACCGTGTCGCGCGGGTCCTCGCGGGGCGCTTCGACGACGACTCCGACGATGTCCAGCTTGGTGAAGCCGACGTACGGCTTGATGTAGATGTTGCGCGTCAGGTCACCGCCCGACGGGTCGACGCGGACGACCTCGCCGACCGGCACGCCGGGCACGAACGGCTTGTCCTTCTGCGATCCGAAGGTGACCAGGCGGTCGCCCTTCTTGATCTCGGCCTTGCCGTTGAGCATCTGCACCGAGAGCGGGCGGTCGCCCTGTCCGGTGGCGAAGCCCAGCTCGTCGGTCTTCTCCATGCGGGTGCCGACGGTGAAGTCGGGGTCGTTGGCGAGCAGGACGGTCGCGGTGCTGGGGCCGACCGTGGTGACGCGTCCGACCAGGCCGTCGCCGTTCAGGACGGTCATGTCGCGCTTGAGTCCGTCGTTGGCGCCCGCGTCGATGGTGACGGTCCAGGAGAAGCCCTGGGCCGCTCCTATGCCGATGACTTCGGCGCCCTTGATGCCGTACTGACCGGCACCGGCGCTCTTGAGCATGCTGTCCAGCTGTCTGACCCGACTGCGATTGCGGTCGTCGCTGCCGAGCTTCGCCTTCAACGCGGCGTTCTGACGCTCGAGTTCGGCGATCCGGTCATGCCGGTCACCGGAGTCCCTGACCGCGCCGATGGCGTTGCCGATCGGGTCGACGGCGGACGACACGCCGTTCTCGACCGGGCCGAAGACCGTGGCGGCGGCCTGACGGGCACCGTCGACCGGCGAGTCCTCGCCACCACGGATGTCCACCGTGATCAAAGCGAACGCGATGGCGATCAGCAGCACCAGGAGCAGCCGGCTCTCTCGTGTGTCCCTCACGTGCGGCGGCCGTGCCTTCCTCAGTTGGAAATCCTTGGAATTCTGAGCATTTACTTATGTTCGGGCATCTGCGCGTGCCCTTTGAAGCTCTCTATATCAACGATCCGCCGCACGAGGTGACAGGCACTCGTACGGCGGACACCCTTATCGCGGGTTCGCGCCACCCTCAGCGGCGCGGCGACGCGTCAAGGACCTGCTGAAGCGCCTCGAACTCCTCGACGCACTTGCCGGAGCCGAGCGCCACGCTGTCCAGCGGGTCCTCGGCGATGTGGATCGGCATGCCCGTCTCGCGGCGCAGACGCTCGTCGAGGCCGCGCAGCAGGGCGCCGCCTCCGGTGAGAACGATGCCGCGGTCCATCACGTCACCGGAGAGTTCCGGCGGGCACTTGTCGAGGGTCGTCTTGACCGCGTCCACGATCGCGTTGACCGGCTCCTCGATGGCCTTGCGGACCTCGGCGGCGGAGATGACGACGGTCTTGGGCAGCCCGGAGACCAGGTCCCTGCCGCGGATCTCGGTGTGCTCGTCGGCGTCCATGTCGTACGCCGAGCCGATGGTGATCTTGATCTGCTCGGCCGTGCGCTCACCGAGGAGGAGGGAGTACTCCTTCTTGATGTGCTGGATGATCGCGTTGTCCAGCTCGTCGCCCGCGACGCGGATCGACTGTGCCGTGACGATTCCGCCGAGCGAGATGACGGCGACCTCGGTGGTGCCGCCGCCGATGTCGACCACCATGTTGCCCGTGGCCTCGTGGACCGGCAGGCCGGAACCGATGGCCGCGGCCATGGGCTCCTCGATGATGTGCACCTGGCGGGCGCCGGCCTGCGAGGAGGCCTCGATGACGGCGCGGCGCTCGACTCCGGTGATGCCGGAGGGCACACAGACGACGACACGCGGGCGGGCGAGGTAGCGCCGCTTGTGAATCTTCAGGATGAAGTAGCGGAGCATCCGCTCGGTGATCTCGAAGTCGGCGATGACGCCGTCCTTCAGCGGTCGCACGGCAACGATGTTGCCCGGCGTGCGACCGATCATCTTCTTGGCTTCGGCGCCGACAGCGAGGATGCCACCGGTGTTGGTGTTGATCGCGACCACGGACGGTTCGTTGAGAACGATCCCGCGACCCCTGACGTACACCAGCGTGTTGGCGGTCCCGAGGTCGACAGCCATGTCACGGCCGATGAACGACATGTTGTTCCCCATGAGGATGCGTCTGGCCTTCCCTGGAGCTTCTGATGGCTTTTTAGGTAGGCGAGGTGGGTGCTGTGTGGCGTGGAGGCTTCCATCGTAGTCTCGCCTGCACGAACACGGCGCTAGGGTCTTCGCCATTGTCAGCAGATGATGCGCCGCCTCGCTCTTGGAGACGTGCCATCGGAGGCACGGGTTCCCCCAATTGGGGCGCATATGCCAAGGGGCGGCCGGTTTTCTCGGCCACCCCTGGTCAGGGCGGTGCCCTGCTGACTAGGCGTCAGAAGTCTTTACGGAACTCTTTACCTGTGTCCGTCAGGCGAGACCGCGAACGGCCGTCAGACGACACCCGGGAAGAAGATCTTCAGCTCGCGCTCGGCGGACTCCTCGGAGTCCGAGGCGTGGATCAGGTTCTCCCGGACGATGCTGCCGAAGTCGCCCCGGATGGAGCCGGGCGCGGCGGCGATCGGGTCGGTCGGACCCGCGAGGGCGCGCACGCCCTCGATGACGCGCTCACCCTCGACGACGAGCGCGACGACCGGACCGGAGGACATGAAGGCGACCAGCGGCTCGTAGAAGGGCTTGCCCTTGTGCTCGCCGTAGTGCTGCTCCAGCGTCTCCTGGTCGAGCGAACGCAGTTCGAGGGCGGAGATCGTCCAGCCCGCCTTGCGCTCGATGCGGCCGATGATCTCGCCGATCAGGCCACGACGGACGGTGTCGGGCTTGAGCAGGACGAGAGTGCGCTGGGTCATGTGCGGCTCCAAGCATTTTTTCTACGAGCGTGTGGGTTGCCCGGCAGAATACCGGCACCCACTACACCGCGTTACCTCCGGCCCCGTCCCCGGGGCCCCGCACGGTCAGGCCTCGGCCTCCGCCTGCGCCGCGAACCTGGCCTTCGCCTCGTCGATCTTCTGGCCGAAGTGGATCGAGGCCCACCACAGCGCGGCGAACACCGCCCCCATGAAGAACATGATCGGCACGACGAAGCCGCTCGCGATGAGCGCGATCTGCAGCGCCCAGCCGAGCTGCACCCCGCCGGGCCGCGTGATCATTCCGCACAGCAGGACGCTGAACAGCATCGCGATGCCGCAGACCGTCCAGACCGTGCCCATCGTCAGGTCCGGGTCCTTCATGGCGACCAGACCGGCGAAACCGATCACGAAGAACTCGCCGATCAGCGTCGAAGCACAGAGCGTACGCACAGGAGTCAGCCCCTCCCCAGGAGCAGTCGGGCCTCGCCGACCGTGATGACGGAGCCGGTGACCAGGACGCCACCGCCCGCGTACTCGCCCTCTTCCTCGGCGAGTGTGATCGCGGCTTCCAGCGCGTCCGGCAGGCGCGGCTCGACCTGGACGCGGTCGTCGCCGAAGACCTCGACGGCGATCCCGGCCAGCGTGTCCGCGTCCATCGCCCGATGGCTGGAGTTCTGCGTGATGACGACCTCGGCGAAGATCGGCTCGAAGGCTTCGAGCAGCCCCTTCATGTCCTTGCCGTCGCTCGCCGCGACCACGCCGATCAGGCGGCTGAAGTCGAAGACCTCGCTGACCGCCTCGGCGGTGGCGCGGGCGCCCGCCGGATTGTGCGCGGCGTCAAGGACGACGGTCGGCGAGGTGCGCACGACCTCCAGGCGGCCCGGCGACGAGACCGAGGCGAAGGCCTTGCGGATGGTGTCGATGTCCAGGACGCGCGCGTGCTGCGAGCCGATGCCGAAGAACGCCTCCACCGCGGCGAGCGCGACGGCGGCGTTGTGCGCCTGATAGGCGCCGTGCAGGGGCAGGAAGACCTCTTCGTACTCCCCGCCGAGGCCGCGCAGGGTCAGGAGCTGGCCGCCGACCGCGACCGTGCGGGAGACGATGCCGAACTCCAGGCCCTCGCGGGCCACCGTCGCGTCGACCTCGACGGCCTTCTTCAGGAGCACCTGCGCCGCGTCCACCGGCTGCTGGGCGAGGATCACCGTCGCGTCCTGCTTGATGATGCCGGCCTTCTCCGCGGCGATCTCGCCCGGCGTGCCGCCCAGGCGGTCGGTGTGGTCCAGGTCGATGGGCGTGACGACGGCGACCGAGCCGTCGATCACGTTCGTCGCGTCCCAGCTGCCGCCCATGCCGACCTCGACGACGGCGACGTCCACGGGGGCGTCCGCGAAGGCCGCGTACGCCATGCCCGTGAGCACCTCGAAGAAGGAGAGGCGGTAGTCCTCCTTGGCGTCGACCATCTCCACGTACGGCTTGATGTCGTGGTACGTCTCCACGAAGCGCTCGGCCTCGATGGGGGCGCCGTCCAGGCTGATCCGCTCGGTGATCGACTGGACGTGCGGCGAGGTGTAACGCCCGGTGCGCAGCTCGAAGGCGCTGAACAGGGCCTCGATCATGCGGGCCGTGGACGTCTTGCCGTTCGTGCCGGTGATGTGGATCGAGGGGTACGCGCGCTGGGGCTCGCCCAGGACGTCCATCAGCGCGGCGATCCGGCTGACGGAGGGCTCCAGCTTCGTCTCCCCCCAGCGGCCCGCGAGCTCTGTCTCGACCTCGCGCAGCGCCTTGTCCACCTCCGGGTCGGTGGGGCGCGACGGGATGTCGCCCTGGGGCGGGCCCGCCTGCGTGCGCAGGGTGCGGCTGCCCGCCTCGATCACGGCGAGGTCGGGGTCGCGGTCGGTCTCGGCTTCGACGATCTCTTCGAAACGGTCGTCGCTCTCGTGGTCGTCGGGGCGGGCGCTGTCAGGCGGGGGGAGGTCACTCACGTACGCCAGTCTACGGACGGGGTGTGACAGCCGCCGTCGGGACCTGCTCGGGCCCGCTCGGGACTTTGGTCCCGTCCGATTCGGGACCTTGGTCCCCCCGGTCCGGTCGATCGCCGGGCAAACTTGGCGATCATGGACATAGGCATCGACCTCGGTACAGCGAACACCCTTCTCTACGTACGCGGTCAGGGCATCGTGCTCAACGAGCCGTCCGTGGTCGCCGTCAAGGAGGGCGCGCGCACCGCCCTCGCCGTCGGTACGGAGGCCAAGCAGACGATCGGCCGGACCCCGGGCACGATCACCGCGATCCGCCCGCTGCGGGACGGCGTCATCAGCGACTACGAGGCCGCCGAGGAGATGATCCGGCACTTCGTGCGCAAGGCCGTGCCGGGGCGCCGTCCCCGTACGCGGATGGTGGTGTGCGTGCCGAGCGGTGTCACGCAGGTCGAGCGCAGGGCCATCGTGCACGCGGCGCAGCGGGCGGGGGCCCGTGCCGTACATCTGGTGGAGGAGCCGATGGCCGCGGCGATCGGGGCGGGGCTGCCGGTGGCGGAGCCGCGGGGTTCGATGGTGGTCGACATCGGGGGCGGCACGACCGAGGTCGCGGTGATCTCGCTGGGCGGGATCGTCACGGCGCAGTCGCTGCGGGTGGGCGGGGACCGCTTCGACGAGGCGATCACGAACTTCGTGCGCAAGGAGCACGGGCTGCTCATCGGCGAGCGGACCGCCGAGGACATCAAGGTCGCGGTCGGCTCGGCGTGGCCGGTGCCGGGGGACGACGCGCTGGAGTCGCGGACGTTCACCGTGCGGGGCCGGGAGAAGGTGCGGGGCCTGCCGAAGACGGTGGAACTGACGGTGCGTGAGGTACGGGCGGCGCTCGACGAGCCGGTGGAGGCGGTGATCGCCGCGGTGCGGGCGACGCTGGAGGAGTGCCCGCCGGAGCTGTCCGGCGACGTGATGGAACACGGCATCATCCTGACCGGCGGCGGCGCGCTCCTGCCGGGCCTCGACCTGCGCATGGCGTCGGCGACGGGCATCCCGGTCTTCGTGGCGGACGACCCACTGGACAGCGTGGCGCTGGGCTGCGGGAAGTGCGTGGAGGACTTCGACGGGTTGGAGCGGGTGATGTCGGCGGCGTAGGTTCCGCGAGGGACCCTCAGGCCAAGTCCCCCGCGGGCAGCGTCGCGAGGACCGCGTAGAGCCCCCCGCAGGGGCCCGCCGAGAAGGTGCCGCCCATCGTGTGGACCCGCTCGGCCATCCCGGCGGTACCGGTCCCTGCGGAGACGGGCGGGAAGGAAGGCCCGGCGCCGGGCAACGCGTTGCGCACGCTGACCCGCAGGTGCCCGCCGGCGACCCGTACCCGCACATCCACCCGCTCCCCCGGCGCATGCTTCGCCGCGTTCGTCAGGCACTCCTGCACCACCCGGTGCACGGCGGCCTGGCGGATCGGCGAAAGCCGGTACGCGGCCCCGTCGATCAGGAGATCGACCGGCGTCCCCGCCCGCTCACTGCGCTCGGCGAGCTCGCCGAGCGCGTCGAGCCCGGGCGTGGGGGCACCGTCCACACCGCGCCGCACGATGATCTCGTTCAGCATGCGGTGCGCCGAACGCGCCGTCTCCGACAACTCCTCGAAGCCGTCCTCGAAGTCACCGCCCGTGGCCGCCCGCCGCGCGAGCACCTGCGAGCGCACGCTCAGCAGGGTCAGCTCACGGCCCACGAAGTCGTGCACGTCCCGCGCGATACGGGCCCGCTCCTGCTGGACCGCGTGCAACGCGTCCGTCTCGGCCCGCTGCGCCTGGAGCGCCCGCACCAGGTCCTGGCGGTTGGCCGCGACCCCGACCCCCGCGGCG
The DNA here is from genome assembly GCF_053607685.1 of Streptomyces sp. NPDC055099. NCBI lineage: Bacteria > Bacillati > Actinomycetota > Actinomycetes > Kitasatosporales > Streptomycetaceae > Streptomyces > Streptomyces sp. NPDC055099. Next base: position 801,108 of record NZ_JBSGUA010000001.1, read on the forward strand.
AGCACGCCGATCGGCACGACCAGGCCGAGGAAGGAGCCAAGGGTGTCCCCGCGGTGCACCGGCCAGCCGGGGAGGGTGAACATCACGTACGCGAAGGCCACGTACCCGATCACGCCGAACGTACCGGCGAGACGGCCGCGGTACCGGCCCAGGGAGTACAGCGCGAACTGGGCGAGGGTCAGTTCGTGCAGCCAGCCGATGAACACGAGAGCCACCGCGTACGTCACCCAGGGCGCGCCGCGGCGCACCAGCAGGGACGCGGCGCCGCAGGTGAGGACCAGGGCCGCGAGGGGGCCGTTGAGGGCGTTGTCCGCCTCGGCGAGGCCGGGGATGTCCAGGCTCATCAGGGCCAGGCAGCTGCCCGCGGTGAGAGCGTCGAGGGCCCGGGGCGCACGCGACCAGCGCCCGGCCAGACGGCGGCCCGCGGCCGTCGCCCCGCGGATCGCCTGGGCGACGGGCTGGTCGTGCATGTCCTCCATCACCCAAGGTCTTTCTGCCCGAATCATCAGACTTATGACCTTTATTTCGTGAAGTGTGACACGTCGACGTCACCCGGCGTGGCGGTCCCCGAAAGCCTGCCACCGGGGGTCAAATCACACCATGTGGTATGCCCAGAATCCCGGCCGACGGACTCGCCAACTGCTCGGTGACGGCGCGGTCCTGCTCTGGACCGCGCTGTGGACCGCCGCCGCCGTCGTCGCCTACCGGCTGGCCTGTCTGCTCACCCGTCCCGCACCGGAGACCCCGGCACCGCCCATCGGCGACCCCTCGCGCCTGCCCCTGGTCGGTGATCGCGTCGACTCCGTGCTGCGCGTCGCCGCGGACGTGGCCGGAGCCGGGGACCCGGTGACCGTACGCGCGGCGGTGATCGTGGGCGCCGTCGTCGTCTTCCTCGTGCCCGTGGGTCTGGTGCTCAACAGCTGGCTCCCCCGCCGCCTGCGCTGGATCCGGCAGGCCGCGGCCGCCCACGAGCTCGCCGCGAGCGACGACGGCCGTGAACTGCTCGCCCTGCGCGCCCTGCTGCGCCCGCTCGACGAGGTCGCGCGGACCGCACACGAGCTCCCCGACGCCACCGCGGGCAGCCTCGCCGAGGGCTGGCGTGGCGGCGACCCCGACGTCATCGACGCGCTCGCCGAGGCGGAGCTGGTGCGCCTCGGGCTGCACATCCCCGAGGACATCCCCGAGGACATCCCCGACAACGGGACAGGGCTCACGGAACCGTACGGTCCCATGAGCCCTGTCTCCACTGCCTGATCGGGTGGCAGTCCGCGTGACTAGCCCTGCGGCAGCCCGTCCAGCTGGGCCTGCAGGCGGGCGATGTCGGCGTCCGCCTTGGTGAGGCGGCCACGGATCTTGTCGACCACGTTGTCCGGCGCCTTAGCCAGGAACGCCTCGTTGCCCAGCTTCGCCGTGGCCTGCGCCTTCTCCTTCTCGGCGGCGGCGAGGTCCTTGGCGAGGCGCTTGCGCTCCGCCGCGACGTCGATCGTGCCCGACAGGTCGAGCGCGACCGTGGCGCCCGAGACCGGCAGCGTGGCGGTGGCCGCGAAGCCCTCGCCCTCCGGCTGGAGCCGCAGGAGCTGACGGATGGCCGCCTCGTGCGGGGCGAGCGCCGTGCCGTCCAGGGAGAGGCGGGCCGGGACCTTCTGGCCCGGCTGGAGCCCCTGGTCGGCGCGGAAGCGGCGGACCTCGGTGATGACCTGCTGGAGCGTCTCGATCTCCTGCTCGGCGCCGCGGTCACGGAAGCCGCTGTCGGACGGCCACTCGGCGATCACGAGGGACTCGCGGCCGGTGAGGGTCGTCCAGAGCGTCTCCGTGACGAACGGGACGATCGGGTGCAGAAGGCGCAGCGTCACGTCGAGGACCTCGCCAAGGACGCGGCCCGAGACCTTCGCCGCGTCGCCGCCGCCCATGAACGTGGTCTTGGACAGCTCGACGTACCAGTCGAAGACCTCGTCCCACGCGAAGTGGAAGAGGGCATCCGACAGCTTGGCGAACTGGTAGTCGTCGTAGAGCGCGTCGACCTCGGCGACCGTCGCGTTCAGCCGGGACAGGATCCAGCGGTCCGTCGCCGAAAGCTGCTCGGCGGGCGGGAGTTCGCCCTCGATCGTGGCGCCGTTCATCAGCGCGAAGCGCGTGGCGTTCCAGATCTTGTTGGCGAAGTTGCGCGAGCCCTGGACCCAGTCCTCGCCGATCGGCACGTCGACGCCGGGGTTGGCGCCGCGGGCCAGCGTGAAGCGGACGGCGTCCGAGCCGTACTTGTCCATCCAGTCGAGCGGGTTGACCGCGTTGCCGAAGGACTTCGACATCTTCTTGCCGAACTGGTCGCGGACCATGCCGTGCAGCACGATCGTGTGGAACGGCGGGGTGCCGTCCATCGCGTACAGACCGAACATCATCATCCGGGCGACCCAGAAGAACAGGATGTCGTAGCCGGTGACCAGGACGGAGTTCGGATAGAACTTCGCGAGGCTCTCGGTCTCCTCGGGCCAGCCGAGCGTGGAGAACGGCCACAGGCCGGACGAGAACCACGTGTCCAGGACGTCGGAGTCCTGGGTCCAGCCCTCACCCGTGGGCACCTCGTCGTCGGGCCCGACGCAGAGAACCTCGCCGTTCGGGCCGTACCAGACCGGAATCCGGTGGCCCCACCACAGCTGGCGCGAGATGCACCAGTCGTGGAGGTTGTCGACCCAGTCGAAGTAGCGCTTCTCCATCTCCTGCGGGTGGATCTTGACCTCGCCGTCGCGGACGGCGTCACCCGCGGCCTTGGCGAGCGGGCCGACCTTGACCCACCACTGCATCGACAGGCGCGGCTCGATGGTGGTCTTGCAGCGCGAGCAGTGGCCGACGGAGTGGGTGTACGGACGCTTCTCGGCGACGATGCGGCCCTCGGCGCGCAGGGCGCCGACGATGGCGGAGCGGGCCTCAAGACGGTCGAGCCCCTGGAAGGGACCGGCAACAGTGATAACGGCGTGCTCGTCCATCACCGCGATGTTCGGCAGGTCGTGGCGCTGGCCGATCTCGAAGTCGTTCGGGTCGTGCGCCGGCGTCACCTTGACGGCGCCGGTGCCGAACTCGGGGTCGACGTGCTCGTCGGCGACGACGGGGATCGTACGGTCGGTCAGCGGCAGCTTGATCTGCTTGCCGACCAGGTGCTTGTACCGCTCGTCCTCGGGGTGGACCGCGACGGCGGTGTCACCGAGCATCGTCTCGGCACGGGTGGTGGCGACGACGATGGTCTCGTCCCCCTCCCCGTACTTCATCGACACCAGCTCGCCGTCGTCGTCCTGGTACTCGACCTCGATGTCGGAGATCGCGGTCAGGCAGCGCGGGCACCAGTTGATGATGCGCTCGGCGCGGTAGATCAGCTCGTCGTCGTAGAGCTTCTTGAAGATCGTCTGGACGGACTGGGAGAGGCCCTCGTCCATCGTGAAGCGCTCACGGTCCCAGTCGACGCCGTCGCCGAGGCGGCGCATCTGCCCCGAGATCTGGCCGCCGGACTCGCCCTTCCACTTCCAGACGCGCTCGATGAACTCCTCGCGCCCCAGGTCGTGGCGGGACTTGCCCTCCTTGGCGAGCTCGCGCTCCACGACGTTCTGCGTGGCGATGCCGGCGTGGTCCATGCCCGGCTGCCACAGCGTCTCGAAGCCCTGCATGCGCTTGCGGCGCGTGAGGGCGTCGATGAGCGTGTGCTCGAAGGCGTGCCCGAGGTGCAGGGAGCCGGTGACGTTCGGCGGCGGGATGACGACGGTGTACGGGGGCTTCTCACTCGCCGCGTCGGCGGAGAAGTAGCCACGTTCTACCCAGCGCTCATACAGCGTCCCCTCTACCTCGGCCGGCGCGTACTGGGTCGGCAGTTCGGTGGTGGGCGCTGGATTCTGCTGCTGAGTGTTCTCGGTCACCGGGCCAGTTTAGAGGTGTCACAGACCCGTCCCGAAACCGGATTCTTGAGTAACGGTTGCGGCCGTGCGCCCCACGGGGCTTCGCCTTCGGTCAGGATGTCGGCATCACATAAGCGTTCGGAGGGGAACCCACGCGATGAGCTACAACCAGCCTGGCCCGTACGGCGGGCAGCAGCCCCAGCAGCCCGGTCCTTACGGGCAGCAGCCGGGCCAGCCTGGACCCTACGGCCAGCAGCCGCAGGCTCCCCAGCCCGGCTACGGCTACCCCCAGCAGCCGCCCCAGGGCGTCCCCCCGCAGCAGGGCGGCTACAGCCAGCCGCAGCAGCCGGGGCCGTACGACCACAACCAGCCGGGCGGCCCGTACGGGCAGGTCCCACCGCCTCCGCCCGCGGGTGGCGGCAGCGGGAAGAAGACCGGGATCATCATCGGCGCGGTCGTCGCGCTCGTGGCGATCGGCGGCGGCGTCTGGTGGTTCACGGCGGGCAAGGACGACAGCTCGTCGTCGGCGGGCAACTCCGCGGTCGCGGACGACGGCGCGCACAAGCTGGTCACGCCCGAGACGGTGCTCTCCGAGTACAAGAAGAAGGCCGGGACCAGCGACGGCTTCGACGACGATGACATGAAGGAAGCCGAGAAGGACGGCGTCAAGAACGGCACGCCCGTGGACGCGGAGTACCAGTCGGGCGACAAGAGCAACCCGCTGGCACAGAAGATGATCAAGTTCATGGGTGTCTACGGAGAGATCGACAACCCGTCCAAGGTGGTCGACGGGATGTTCGCCAAGATGAAGAAGGAGTCGGTGAACGAGAAGACCGACACGGGCGAGCTGATCGGCAGCCCCAAGAGCTTCAACGGCGACGGCGCGGTCCTCAAGTGCCAGGAGACGGAGATCAAGGGCGGCAGCTCCGGCCCCAAGTCGATCCGCATGCCGGTCTGCATCTGGGGCGACAACAGCACGCTCGGCGTCGTGATCCCGGTCGACATGGCGTCCGCCATGACCGGCAAGAGCGCCTCGCTGGAGGACGCCGCGGACACCACGTCCAAGCTCCGCAAGGAAGTACGCGTCAAGTCGTGACGCCCTGAGGGCGCCTCCGCGCGCACAGCAGCCCCGGTCACTTCGGCCGGGGCTGCTTCCGTCAGGATGTCGGCATCACATCAGCACACTCACGGGGGAACCCACGTCATGAGCTACAACCAGCCAGGCCCGTACGGCGGCCAGCCGCCCCAGCAGCCCGGTCCTTACGGCCAGCAGCCGCAGGCACCCCAGCCCGGCTACGGCTACCCGCCGCAGGCCCCGCAGGGCGTACCTGGGCAGCAGCCCGGCCCGTACGGCCAGCAGCCCCAGGCTCCTTACGGCCAGCAGGCTCCCTACGGGCAGGTCCCGCCGCCTCCGCCCCCGCAGGGCGGCGGCAAGAAGACCGGCTTGATAATCGGCGCCGTGGCCGTGGTCGCTGCCGCAGCGGTCGGCGGCTACTTCTTCCTCGCGGGCGGTGACGACGACAAAAGCGACGGCAAGAAGGGCGGCTCCTCGTCCGTGGCGGACGGCGGCTCCGGGATCGAGGACGACGGCCCACACAAGTTGACGACGCCGGCGACCGTCCTCACCAAGTACAAGAAGGAAGACAGCTCGGGGAGCAACGGCGCTGGTGGCGGCATGGCATCCGGCGACCTCGCGGAGGCCGAGAAGTACGGCGTCAAGAACGCTAAGGATGTCCAGGCCGCCTAGCAATCCGGGGACGAGAGCAACCCCTTGGCGGTGAAGGCTCTGAACTTCGGCGGCGTCTACGGCGACATCGAGGCCCCTGAGACCGTCGTCGACGCGCTGTTCTCGGAGATGGAGAAGGACGCCAAGAACGGCAGCTCAGAGGACGTCACCCTGGTTGGCCAGCCCAAGGAGTACAAGCCTGCCGGACTGAACGGCGCTGTCCTCAAGTGCCAGGAAATGAAGGTCGATCTAGGCAGTTCCGGCGGCACGACCGGCGCCAGCGGGGCGCCGAGCGAGATGTCCACGGCGACCTGCGTCTGGGGCGATGACAGCACCATCGGCTTCCTAGTGAACGTGGACGCGGCGACCGCACTGGCGGGCAAGGCCGCCGACCTCGACGAAGCCGCGGAGACAACGGCCAAGTTCCGCGGGGAAGTCCGCGTCAAGCTCTAGGAGTGACCGCACGCTCTGGAGAGGGGCGTGCGGCCCCCTCCAGGCGCGAGCCTACGGACGCAATGCCTAGGCTGCCGCCGCACGGCACGCGGTGGCGGCGACATTGCTCTTGACGCCCATCGTCACAAGGCTGATGGGGCACGATTGCCGAATAACCGAGCTGCCGGAGTCCCCGTTCTTGCAGGCCAACCTCGCCTTCGGGCCGACGTTGTAGTCGAAGCGCTCCAGGTAGTTCATGCACTCAACCGGATTGGCCGACGCAGGAGTTGCCGTCACCACCGGCACAACCGCCGCCGCCGCGACCATACTTGCCGCCACCACTACTCGCTTCACGTTGAGCGACTTCATTCTGTTCCCCATCAGTGCTTGTTCTGCCAGCCGCCAGTAACGACGGTTGACGTGGTCATGCATGAGTAGATCACGCCCCGAAGCAGACCCGTGCTCTGCCTCCCCGCCTCCATCAGCCAAGATGTCCGGGCCACATCAAGTACGCGGAGGGGAACCCACGTAATGAGTTACAACCAGCCGGGCCCGTACGGCGGTCAGCCGCCGCAGCAGCCCGGACCCTATGGCCAGCAGGCGCCCTACGGCGGCCCTCAGCAGCCGCCCGCGCCACAGCCCGGATACGGCTACCCCCAGCATCCCCAAGGCCCCTACGGGCAGCAGCCGCACGCTCCTTACGGGCAGCCCCCGTCGAGCGGTGGCGGCAAGAAGGCCGGGATCATCGTCGCCGCGGTCGTCGCGGTCGCCGTGATCGGTGCCGGTGTCTGGTGGTTCACCGCGGGCAAGGACGGCGGCTCCGTCGCCGACGACGGCAAGACGTACAAGCTGACGACGCCCGCGTCCATCCTCGGCGGCGAGTACAAGAAGGCCGACTCCGGCGGCGGTGGCGGCATGACCTCCAGCGACCTCAAGGACCTGGAGCAGCAGGGCGTCAGCAACCCCAAGGACGTCTTCGCCGCGTACAACTACGGCGAGGGCTCGGCCATGAAGTCCCTCAACTACTCCGGCGTGTACGGCGAGATCGACGACCCGGAGAAGGTCGTCGACGCCATGTTCGCCGAGATGGAGAAGAAGTCCACCGAGGAGCCCGGGAGCATCCAGCTCATCGGCAGCCCCGAGGAATTCACCCCGGACGGCTTCGAGAACGGCGTCATGAAGTGCCAGCAGGCCGAGTTCAAGATGGGTGAGACCGGCGCCGGCGACGAGGGCGTCCCGAACAGCTTCAAGACGCCGATGTGCGTCTGGGGCGACCACAGCACGGTCGCGTACGCCGCTTACTCCGATGTCGCGGCGACGGCCAGCGGCGCGGACATCAAGCTGGAGAACGTCGCCAGCCTGGTGACCAACCTGCGGGACGACGTGCGCGTCGAGGTCAAGTAGGCGGTACGGGAATGTGAGAGGGGCGCCCGGCGATCGAATCGCCGGGCGCCCCTTTCATGTGAGCCCTGAAGCTAAGCGGACTTCATCTCGCCCGTCCCGGAGCCCCGCGCGTCACGCGGCACCAGGGTCGGGTTCACGTTCGAGTGGACGACGTCCGCCGTGATGACCACGCGGGCCACGTCCTTGCGGGACGGGACCTCGTACATCACCGACTGGAGGACTTCCTCCATGATGGCGCGCAGACCACGCGCGCCGGTCTGGCGCAGGATCGCCTGATCGGCGATGGCCTCCAGGGCCTCGCGCTCGAAGTCCAGCTCCACGCCGTCGAGTTCGAAGAGCCGCTGGTACTGCTTGACGAGCGCGTTGCGCGGCTCCACCAGGATCTGGAGCAGAGCCTCGCGGTCCAGGTTGTGGACCGAGGTGATCACGGGGAGGCGGCCGATGAACTCCGGGATCATCCCGAACTTCACCAGGTCCTCCGGCATGATGTCCTCGAACCGGTCCTTCTCCTGAAGCTCGCGCTTGGAGTGGATCGTGGCGCCGAAGCCGATGCCCTTCGCGCCCGCCCGCGACTCGATGATCTTCTCGAGGCCGGCGAACGCGCCGCCCACGATGAAGAGCACGTTCGTCGTGTCGATCTGGATGAACTCCTGGTGCGGGTGCTTACGGCCGCCCTGCGGCGGAACGGAGGCCGTGGTGCCCTCCAGGATCTTCAGCAGGGCCTGCTGGACGCCTTCTCCCGAGACATCGCGCGTGATCGAGGGGTTCTCGCTCTTGCGGGCGACCTTGTCGATCTCGTCGATGTAGATGATGCCCGTCTCGGCCTTCTTGACGTCGTAGTCAGCGGCCTGGATGAGCTTCAGGAGGATGTTCTCGACGTCCTCGCCGACATAGCCCGCCTCCGTGAGCGCCGTCGCGTCGGCGATGGCGAACGGGACGTTCAGCATGCGCGCGAGCGTCTGCGCGAGCAGCGTCTTGCCGGAACCGGTCGGGCCGAGCAGCAGGATGTTGGACTTGGCGAGTTCGATCGCGTCGTCACGGCCCTGCGCGCCGCCGGTCTCACCGGCCTGGACCCGCTTGTAGTGGTTGTAGACCGCCACCGAGAGGGCTTTCTTCGCGGGCTCCTGGCCCACGACATACCCCTCGAGGAATTCGTAGATCTCGCGAGGCTTGGGGAGTTCCTCCCACCGCACCTCGCTCGTCTCCGCGAGCTCTTCCTCGATGATCTCGTTGCAGAGGTCGATGCACTCATCGCAGATGTACACACCGGGACCTGCGATGAGCTTCTTGACCTGCTTCTGACTCTTCCCGCAGAACGAGCACTTGAGCAGATCGCCGCCGTCACCGATGCGTGCCACGAGGTGCTTCCCCTTCGCCTGGGAGACGCCACGTTCAGCGGCTCCTGGTGCCTCATATCCGACGGTACCTTGCCTGGCCCCCCGTTCGGGCCCCCCTTGGCACGGTTCACTTTGACGTGGACCGTGCCAAGGAACGGCAGATGCTACAGCCCTGCGTCAGACGACCGAGGAGTTGTTCATCTTCCGGGTGGAGATGATCTGGTCGACCAAGCCGTACGACAGGGCGTCCTCGGCAGTGAGGATCTTGTCGCGCTCGATGTCGTCGCGGATCTTCTCGATCGGCGTCGTGGAGTGCTTGGCCAGCATCTCCTCCAGCTGCGAGCGCATCCGGAGGATCTCGTTCGCGGCGATCTCCAGGTCGGAGACCTGACCGCGGCCCGTCTCGCTGTAGGGCTGGTGGATCAGCACGCGCGCGTTCGGGAGCGCCATGCGCTTGCCCGGCGTACCGGCCGCGAGGAGCACGGCGGCGGCGGACGCGGCCTGGCCCATGCAGACCGTCTGCACGTCGGGCTTCACGAACTGCATCGTGTCGTAGATGGCCGTGAGCGCCGTGAAGGAGCCGCCGGGGCTGTTGATGTAGATCGAGATGTCACGGTCCGGGTCCATCGACTCCAGGCACAGGAGCTGCGCCATGACGTCGTTGGCCGACGCGTCGTCGATCTGCACGCCGAGGAAGATCACGCGCTCCTCGAAGAGCTTCGCGTACGGGTCGTACTCACGCACGCCCTGCGAGGTGCGCTCGACGAAGCGCGGGATGACGTAGCGGGACTCGGCGCTCGGGCCGGTGTACTCGGCCTGGGCGCCCTCGTAGAGGCCGCTGCCGGGGAAGTTCTTCATCTCTGTAGGTCTCCTGAGGAGCGTGGGCTTCGGTCGGCTTCGGAAGGGCTGAGCGGTGAGGCTCAGGCTCCGGTGCCGCCGCCGCCCGGCATGCTGGCCGCGTTGGGCATGATGTCGTCGATGAGGCCGTACTCCTTGGCCTCCTGCGGGTCGAACCAGCGGTCGCGGTCCGAGTCGCGGGTGACCTGCTCGACGGTCTGACCCGTGTGGAACGCGGTGAGCTCGGCCATCTTCTTCTTCGTGAGGAGAAGGCGCTCGGCGTGGATCTTGATGTCCGACGCGGAGCCCGCGAGTCCGGCGGAGGGCTGGTGGATCAGGATCTCGGCGTTCGGCAGCGCGAAGCGCTTGCCGGGGGTGCCGGCGCTGAGCAGGAACTGGCCCATCGAGGCCGCCATGCCCATCGCGATCGTCACCACGTCGTTCTGGATGTACTGCATGGTGTCGTAGATCGCCATGCCCGCCGTGATGGATCCACCGGGGCTGTTGATGTAAAGGAAGATGTCCTTGTCCGGCTCTGCGGCAAGGAGCAGCAACTGCGCTGTGATCTTGTTGGCGATGTCGTCGTCCACGGCCTGGCCGAGGAAGATGATCCGCTCGCCGAGCAGCCGGTTGTAGACCTGGTCGCCGAGGCCACCACCGATGGAGGGGTCGCCGGCGGCGGAGGGCATCAGATTCGTCACGTATCCACCTGCTCGTCTTACGACGGCGCCGGGCCGTCTCACGTCTTCTTCTGAGGCTTGGGACCCCGCGTGCTCGCCGCTCCGGGGCGGCTTCGGGGACTCCCCTGCCCTCGTATTCATGGACCCTAACGCTCAGCCCCGTCCGGGGAATCCCGCAAAGGGGACTGTTCGCTGTGAGCGCAGGTTCTGGCGGGGGCGCCTCGTCAGCTGCCGGGGAGTGCCCCGAAGGGGCGCGGGGAACTGCGTGCTCAGCCCCCGCAGGGCCGGCCGCAGTCGCGTCTGCCGCGGTTCGCCCCGCGGCGAGCGCGGCTGATACGTGGTTGCCCGCGCAGTTCCCCGCGCCCCTACGGGGCACGACACGGGCCCCCGGAACCGAGTTCCGGGGGCCCGTCGTGCTTCAGCCGAGCGCAGCGGTCACGCCTCGGTCTTCTCCTCGGCGGCAGCCTCGGCCGGCTCCTCGGAGGAGGCCTCGACCGTCTCGGCGGTCTCGTCCTCGTCGTCGAGGTCCACGACCTCGCCGTTCGTGTCCTTGACCGTCGCGGCCTCCACGACGACCGCGAGGGCCTTGCCGCGGGCGACCTCGCCGACCAGCATCGGGACCTGGCCGCCTTCGACGACGGCCTGGGCGAACTGGTCGGGGGACATGCCGGAGGACTGCGCGCGACGCATGAGGTGCTCGGTGAGCTCCTCCTGGTTCACGTTCAGCTTCTCCTTGTTGACGAGCTCGTCGAGGACGAACTGCGTCTTGATGCCCTTCTCTGCCTGCTCCTTGGTCTCGGCGTCGAACTCTTCCTCGGTCTTGCCCTGGATCTCCAGGTACTTCGCGAGGTCGAGGCCCATCTGGCCGAGCTGGTGGTTCACCAGGTTGTGCTTGCGGGTCTCGATCTCGTCCGCGAGGAGCTTCTCGGGGACCGGGACCTCGACCAGCTCGAGCAGCTTCTCCAGGACGCGCTCCTGGGCCTGCGTGGCCTGGTCGTACTGCTTCATGTTCTCGAGGCGCTTGCGGCTGTCCGCCTTGACCTCGTCGAGGGTGTCGAACTCCGACGCGAGCTGCGCGAAGTCGTCGTCGAGCTCCGGCAGCTCACGGGCGGCGACCTGGGTGACCTTGACGGTCACCTCGGACTCCTTGCCCGCGGCCGAGCCGCCCTTGAGCTCGGAGGTGAAGGTGGCCTCGCCACCGGCCTCCAGGCCCTTCACGGCGTCGTCGATGCCCTCGAGGAGCTCGCCGGAGCCGATCGTGTAGGAGACGCCGGACGCGACGCCGTCCTCCAGGACCTCGCCGTCGACCTTGGCCTCCAGGTCGATCGTCACGACGTCGCCGTCCTCGGCGGCACGCTCGACCGGCGAGGTGGACGCGAAGCGCTCACGGAGCTCCTCGACGGCCTTCTCGACGTCCTCGTCGCTGACCTCGACCGCGTCGACCTCGACCTCGATGCCGGAGTAGTCCGGGATCTCGATCGCGGGACGGATGTCGACCTCAGCGGTGAAGTTGAGGGTCTCGTTGTCCTTCAGCTCGGTGATGTCCACCTCGGGCTGGCCCAGGACGTTGAGCTCGGCCTCGTTCACGGCCTCGGTGTAGAACTTCGGGAGCGCGTCGTTGACGGCCTCTTCGAGGACTGCGCCGCGGCCGAACCGCTGGTCGATGACTCGGGCCGGGATCTTGCCCTTGCGGAAGCCCTTCACCGTGACCTGCTGGTTGATCTTCTTGTAGGCCGCGTCGAGGCTGTCCTTGAGCTCCTCGAAGGGCACCTCAACAGTGAGCCGAACCCGGGTCGGGTTCAGGGTCTCCACGGCGCTCTTCACGGTTCGGTCTCCTTGGGGCTGACTTCTTGGGATTGAGCCCGGCTCAGAGACACACGGGCACACAGCTTGCATAGTAACGGCAAGCGGGAGCCGAGCCACAATGCGATCTTGTGAGGGAGATCTTGCTGGTCGGGGTGGCGGGATTTGAACCCACGGCCTTCCGCTCCCAAAGCGGACGCGCTACCAAGCTGCGCCACACCCCGTCGGTGCGACACGTAGGGTACATGCACCCAGGCAGTGCGGCGCCCGCTTAATCGCGAGTACGTACAGGGTGTGCGGACAGGGCGTCCGACCCGCTACGATGCTTGCCGTGCCGCGGTCGCTGACCAGCAGTGTCCTCGACATGCTGCGGCGCGAGCCGTGCGGGTGTAGCTCAATGGTAGAGCCCTAGTCTTCCAAACTAGCTACGCGGGTTCGATTCCCGTCACCCGCTCTGTGGCCTCAGGCCCGGTTCCCCGGAACCGGGCCTGAGGCTTTTTCTGTGCACTCACGGCCCGCGGCGCTCAGGGAGCTCACGGCACTCACGGGCAGCGCGGAGCGCCGCCCGTCCCGGGCCGGCCTCAGAAGCTGATCGAGTTGATGGTCTCGGCCACCTCATTGAGGAAGCGGTTTATGGAGGGGGCCATTCCGGTTGAGGCGAGGAAGAACCCGAAGAGCACCGCGACGATGGCGGGCCCCGCTTTGATCGATCCACCGCGGATCAGCACGATGAGGATGATCGCCAACAGCAACACCACTGACAGCGAAATGGCCACACTGATCACACCCTAGGTCGGTCTCTCCCCGGCCCGGGGGGTACGACCCCGCACACCCCCGCCAGGACCATCGTGCCACCAACACGCCATCCGTATGCGGCCGGTGACACATCGTCGGCCAGGGCCACACACCTCCGGCGCGGGTCCGGCACACGGTGACGCCCTTGGGGCACATGAACGCCGCACCTCCGCACGGCAATTCGAAGGCCGCGCACGACCACTAATTCGGCTTGATCGTTTCCATCGCCACACAACTCGTTCGCCAGAAATTCGAATTGTTGCCGGACCCACACCACCGGCTCCACAAAGACCCAATCAATCGGACATTTCACCAGAGTCGCCTGCGGGCGTTATGCGGCGTTTAAGGGGGATGAGTGGTGACGTACTGGGCATACGACCCGATGTAACTAGGGATGACAGGAGATGAATCTCCATGTCAACTCCGATGATTTTCTGGGTACCCGGACGCAATACCCCTGGTCCGTCTGTGATGGAGAAGGCAGCCGAGTTGGGGGTTTTACGAATACACACAAGCGACGCTAGGGTGCCTCAGATGTTCCACGCTGCCACCATCCCCGCAGGCGCAGTGCGGTCCAGGATCGTCCCACCGAGCTCTTGGTGGGAGGGCCTGTGACGAACTCGGTTCAACCGCACGGCCGCCACCGGGCGCCGCTCCCCCCGGCACATGTGCCCGCGGACGGAGTACCCGGCCCCCGCGCCCCCCAGTCCACGATGGCCGCGACCGTTTCCCACGCCCCGGCCGGCACCACCGCTCGACCCGGTTCCCCGGGCCTCTCCGGCTCCACGGGCCACCCCGGTTCCACGGGCAGACCCGCCCCCACGGGTCAACCCGCCAAGCAGCGCGACGCGTTCTTCGACAACGCCAAGTACCTGGCGATCGTCCTGGTCGCGATGGCGCACGCCTGGGAGCCCCTGACGGACGGCAGCCGCACCGCGGAAGCGCTGTACATGACCGTCTACACCTTCCACATGCCGGCGTTCATCCTCATCTCCGGCTATTTCTCACGCAGCTTCGACATGCGGTCCGACCGGCTCAAGCGCCTGGTGACCGGCGTCGCCGTGCCGTACGTCATCTTCGAGGTCGCGTACACCGTCTTCAAGCGCTACGCGGACGACGATCCGACGCAGCCGATCAGCTTGCTCGACCCCTGGTACCTCACCTGGTTCCTGGTCGCGCTCTTCGTCTGGCGTCTGACGACCCCGCTGTGGAAGCTGGTCCGCTGGCCGCTGCCTCTCGCGCTCGCCATCGCGGTTCTCGCCACGATCTCCCCGGACATCGGCGACGACCTGGACCTGCAGCGCGTGCTGCAGTTCCTGCCCTTCTTCGTGCTCGGCCTGTTCATGAAGCCCGAGCACTTCCAGCTGGTGCGGCGCCGCGAGGTGCGGCTGCTCTCCATCCCGATCTTCGCGAGCGCGCTGCTCCTCGCGTACTGGGCCGGTCCGCGGATGACGTCGGCCTGGTTCTACCGCCGGGACAGCGCGCAGGAGTTGGGTGCGCCGTGGTGGGCCGGTGTCGTGATGACGCTGGCGCTCTTCGGCTGCTCCGCCATCCTGACCGCGTGCTTCTTCGCGTGGGTTCCGCGCCGGAAGATGTGGTTCACGGTGCTCGGCGCCGGCACGCTGTACGGCTACCTGCTGCACGGCTTCCTCGCCAAGGGCTCGCGTTTCTGGGGCTGGTTCGACAACTACGAGTGGATGCACACGCCTGTCGGACAGGTGATCGTGTCGCTGGTGGCCGCGGCGGTGGTGACGCTTCTCTGTACGCCTCCGGTGCAGCGGATGTTCCGCTTCGCCATGGAGCCGAAGATGGAGTGGGCGTTCAAGCGGGACGCCGCCGCGTTGGCCCGGGAACGGGCCAAGGCTTCTTCTTGACGCTTTAACCCTGCGCCTGCTGGATGCCCAGCAGGGCGCGCATGTTGGCGTACTTGGCCGTGAGGCGGGTGCGTGCCGGCCCGTCTAGCTCCGCTAGGCGGGCCGGATCTGCGTTGTGGGCCAGGTCCGCTTCCTTGACGAGGCGGGCGCCGGGGGTTTCGAGGATGCGGGTGGCGTAGGACTCGGGGGGTTCGCCCGCCCTCTTGGTGAGGGCTCGCACGATGTCCTTCGTTTGTGGTGTGAGCGGTGCGTCCTGGAGCCACTCCTCGGTGAGGGCGTTGTCCTCGATGGCGTCGTGGAGCCAGGCCGCGGCGATCTGTTCCGGCGAGCCGCCTCGGGCACGGACTCCGTCCGCCACGGCTTGCAGGTGCTCTGTGTAGGGGCGGCCCGCCTTGTCTGTTTGGGTGGCGTGGGCTTGGCGGGCGATGGCTTCTACCTCGGGGAGGGTGAGGAGGGGGCTGGGGTTCATACGGAGATTCTTTCCCCAACCCCGCCCCTTCCCGAAAACCCGCTCTGGCGCGGGGGCCTTGGGTGCCGTGATCACCGGCTCCGCCGAGTTCGTCCTCAAACGCCGGACGGGCTGGAATTCCTCAGCGCCGCCCTCGCCGGCAAGGCCGTCGCCCCCAGGCCCAAGGCCAGGGTCGCCGCCACGAAGGAGCCGTAGACCAGCGGCGGGATGTACGGCGGCTCGCCCGTCAGGCCGTTCATCATGGGGATCAGCGTTGCCAGCGCGATTGCCGAGCCGATCACGATGCCCGCGCCCGCGACCAGGAGCGCCTCCCACCGCACCATCAGCATCACCTGGCGCCGGGTGGAGCCGATCAGGCGCAGCGTGCCGAGTTCGCGGCGGCGGTCGAGGACCGTCATCACCAGGGTGTTGACCGCGGCGATCGCCGCGAAGCCGCCGAGTACCGCGGCCATCACGGTGTTCGCCCAGGCGTTGACCGCGCGGTCGGTGGACTGTGCGGTGGTGTAGTCGTCGCGGTCCTGGAGGGTGCCGAGGGCGGTCAGGGCCTGCGGGGCCTCGCCCCTGGTCCAGATCTCCGAGGAGAAGGACGAGGTGAGGTGGGCCTTCAAGTCCGCCGCGGGGAGGGTGACTTGAGAGAGGCCGAGGCCCCGGTCGTACGTGGCGACCACCTTCCGGGTCGCCTTCGTGCCGTCGGGCATGCGCAGGGCCAGCCGCTCGCCCGTCGTCACGTGCGCGGAGTCCGCCAGCTTCGCGTCGACGGCGATCTCGCCCTTGCCGAGCGACTTCAGCGTGCCCGAACTGACTCCGAGGTCCTGGACCTTGGCCAGGTCACGGGGCGATCCCGTGATGCCCTGCGTCGACGCCGACTCCAGCCAGCGGTCGCCGCCCGAGCCCACCGGCACCAGGACGGAGGTCTTGAGGAGGCCCACGGCCGAGGTGACTCCGGGTGCCTCCGCGGCCTTCGTGACCCCGGCCGGGGTCACGCCCGCCCCCGACGCCGTCACGATGTGGTCCGCCGTGATGCCCTCGCGCTGCTGGTCGGCCGCCACCCGGTCCTCGCTGGTGTGCATGAAGACGAGAGTGGACGAGAACGCCATCGCCAGGACGATCGGGGTGATCGCCGAGGCCAGCCGGCGCGCGTTCGTACGGGAGTTGGCCGCCGCGAGCGAGGCGGACGCGCCCGCGCCGCGCAGCGGGAGCCCGAACAGGGCCGCGCAGGCGCGGGCGACCAGCGGGCCGAGCAGGGCCACGGCGAGCATGAACAGCATGACGATGCCGAGTGCCACGTTGGCCGCGTCGTCCCCCGTCAGGGAGGAGGCGATCCCGGCGAGGACGCAGCCGCCGACGGCTGCCGCGATCCCCAGGGGCGTACGGATCCAGCCGAAGCGCAGGCGTTCCACGGAGGACTCGCTCAGGGCCTGGCCCGGCCTGATGCGGGAGGGGCGGCGGGCCGCCAGGTAGCCGGAGACCAGTGCGGTGAGCACGGCGACGCCTACGGCCGAGACGAGGGGGATGAAGGAGATGGAGAGGTCGAGGGCCTCGGGGATCGCTCCCTTGTCCTTGAGCTGGCCGAACCACCAGCTTGCCAGGGCGATTCCGGGCAGTACGCCGACCGCTCCCGCGAGGGGCGCCACGAGCAGGGCCTCGGTGGCGATGGTGCGGCGGATCTGCCGGGGTGTCGTGCCGATGGTCCGCAGCAGCGCGTACTCGCGGGCGCGCTGGCCGACGGAGAGCGCCACGGTGCCCGCCGCGGTGAACATGGCGACCATCGCCGCGACGCCGCCGAAGGAGCCGCCGAGGCCGGTCAGCATCTCCTGGGCGTAGGCGACTTCGGAGCCCTCGGCCTCGCTGCGGTCGTCGCCGGTGTGGACGTCGGCCTTGTCGCCGACGGCGTGCGCCACCTGGGACTTGAGGGCGGCGTGCGTGACGCCGTCCTTGGGCAGGACGGCCACGGCGTCGACGCGGCCCGGGTGACCGGAGAGGCGTACGGCGTCGGAGTCGGCGAACCAGGCCGTGGGGGCGCCCTGCTGGGTTCGTACGGTGCCGGAGATCCGGAAGTCGCGCGGACCGTCGGCCGTGGTGAGCGTGGTGTGCTCGCCGACGGCCGCGCCGGGCGCGGCGAGTACGACCTCCCCGGGGTGCGGGGCGCGGCCCGCGGTCAGCTTCTCGCCGGTGAAGGCCGTGGAGCCCCAGCCGTGCGCGGTGACGCCCTTGCCACCGGACTGCACGGGGAAGGTGACGTCCGGGACGGCGGTGCGCGCTCCGGGCACCGAAGCCACCTTCGCCACCAGGGAGTCGTCGATCCGGGCCCGGTCGGGCAGGGGTGTGTGCGACTCGGAGCGGCTGTCACCGCTGCCCGTGACGAAGTGGGCGCGCTGGTCGGCGGCCACCACCACGGGGGCGCCCGCGTACCGGGTGGGCGGCACTGACGCGCGTACACCGGTCTCCAGGAGGATGCCGCAGGCGGACACGATCAGCGCGGCCATCATCAGCGCGACGAACGTGCCCACGAAGGCGGCGGGTTTGAAGCGGATGGCGGCGCGGGCGAGGCCATTGGGCATCAGGGTTCTCCGGAGTCGTGAAAGGGGCAGGGGGCGGGTGGCTAGGCCGCCGCTGTCGCGTACGCCGGGGCCGTGAGCGCCGTCATGCGGGCCGCGATCTGTGCCGCCGACGCCCTCTCCAGCCGGTCCACGATCGCGCCGTCGGCGAGGAACAGCACCCGGTCCGCATAAGCCGCGGCAGCAGGATCGTGGGTGACCATGACGACCGTGGCGCCCATGCCGTCGACGGCCGCGCGCAGCAGCGTGAGGATCTCGGCGGCGGTGGTGGTGTCCAGGGCGCCGGTCGGCTCGTCCGCGAAGATCACGTCCGGGTTCGTGACCAGGGCGCGGGCGATCGCGACGCGCTGCTGCTGGCCGCCGGAGAGCTCGCCGGGGCGGCGCTTGTGCTTGTCGCCGCCGAGGCCCACGCGGTGGAGCAGGTCGGCGGCCCTGCGCCGGTCGGGGCGGTGGCCCGCGAGGCGCATCGGCAGGACGACGTTCTGTTCGACGGTCAGCGAGGGCAGCAGGTTGAAGGCCTGGAAGACGAAGCCGAGGCGGGTGCGGCGCAGCGCGGTCAGCTTGTTCTCGCTCATGGAGGTGATCTCCGTGCCGCCCAGGCGCACGGTGCCCTCGCTGGGCCGGTCGAGTCCGGCCGCGCACTGCAGGAAGGTGGACTTGCCGGAGCCCGAGGGGCCCATGACGGCGGTGAAGCTGCCGCGTTCCAGGGCGAGGTCGATGCCGCTGAGGGCGTGCACGGCGCCCGGCCCCCTGCCGTACCTGCGGCGTACGGCGTGCAGTTCGACGGCCCAGTCGGTGCCGCGGGGGGCCTCGCCGGGCATGGGGGGTACCGCCGCACTGCCCTCGTCGGATCGCCTTTTGCGCCGCAGCCCCATGGCTCCGTCCACCTTCCGTCGGTACGTCCTGATCGATACCTCGAACGTACGGATCCGGGGTGCTGTGGACCATGAGGGTCCCCGGCGGACCGGGGGTGGGGAGAACCCCACCTCTGGGCGCCGAAGACCACTCCAGAAGTCGTTTGGTAAGCTAACTATTGACGCTTTCTTGACGCGCCCTTTGCCATTCATGTGTGAGGGGCGCTTCGCCGACCACCAGGAGGAACGGGCCCATCGGACACGCAGACACCCTGATAGCCATGGGCGGCGCCTTTCTCGCCGCCGCGGTGCTCGCCCGCGTGGGCGGCCGCATCGGACTCCCCACCATTCCGCTCTTCATCCTGGCCGGGATCCTCCTCGGCCCGCACACTCCCGGCGTGGTCCTGCTCTCCGACCCCCACGACCTGGAGATGCTCTCGGCACTCGGCCTGGTGCTGCTGCTCTTCTACCTGGGCCTCGAGTTCCACATGGACGACCTCAAGTCGGGCGGCCGCAAGATGGCCCTCGCCGGAGGGACGTACCTCGCGCTGAACGTCGGCGCGGGCCTCGGCTTCGGATTCGCCCTCGGCTGGGGCACCTCCGAGGCTCTGGTCCTCGCCGGGGTGCTCGGCATCTCGTCGTCCGCGATCGTCACCAAGGTGCTCGTCGACACCGGACGGCTCGGCAATCCGGAGACCAAGCCGATCCTCGGCATCATCGTCGTCGAGGACATCTTCCTCGCGCTCTACCTGGCGGCGCTGCAACCCGTCCTGTCCGGCGCCGACAGCCTCGCGGCGGCCGTCATGGACGGCGGCAAGGCCTTCGGCTTCCTGCTCCTTCTCGCCCTCGTGGCGCGCTTCGGCACGAAGGTCGTCGGGCGGCTCATGGACACCCGGGACGACGAACTGCTCGTCATCTCCTTCCTCGGGGCCGCGGTCTTCGTCGCCGGGGTCTCGGAGTGGTTCGGGGTCGCGGACGCGATCGGCGCGTTCATGGTCGGCCTGATGGTGGGCAGCACGGCGTCCGGCGAGCGCGTCCGCAAGCTGGTGCACCCGCTGCGGGACGCGTTCGGGGCGATCTTCTTCTTCGGCTTCGGCCTCTCGATCGACCCGGGCGACCTGCCCACGGTGCTCTGGCCGGTGCTCGCCGCCGTGGCCGTGACGCTGCTGATGAACGTCCTCGCGGGACTCGGCGCGGCGCGCATCTACGGCTTCGGGGCAGGGCCCGCGGCGAACATCTCCACCACCCTGCTCGCCCGCGGCGAGTTCGCCCTGATCCTGGCGACCATGGCGGCCACCGCGGGCCTCGACGAACGGCTCTCCCCGTTCATCGCGGGGTACGTGCTGCTGCTCGCGGTGCTCGGACCGCTGGCCGCGGGACGCTCGAAGTGGCTGGCCCGCATCCTGCCGGGCGGGCGCGATCCCGTACGCGAGCCGGAGCCCGAGCTGTCAGGCGCCCGCTGACGGCTCCCGGCAGATCAGCAGCAGCGCCCGGTCGTCGTTGACGTCCTTGGCGACCGCCTCGATCAGATGCCACGCGGCGCCGTGGAAGCCGCCCGCCACATAGCGGTCGGCTTCCCCGGTGAGGCGGTCGATGCCCTCGCTGATGTCCCGGTCGGAGGTCTCGACGAGGCCGTCCGTGAACAGCATCAGGACGTCGCCGGGGCGCAGGGAGCCCTTCACCGGGTCGAACTGCGCCCCGTCGTACACCCCGAGGAGCGGTCCCTCGGCGGCCTTCTGCTCCCAGCGGCCGCTGCCCGCGCTGAGCTGGAGGCCTGGCGGGTGGCCCGCGGTGAAGAGTTCGTAGTCGCCGCTCTCCAGGTCGAGGACCAGGTGGATGGAGGTCGCGAAGCCCTCGTCCCAGTCCTGGCGCAGGAGGTAGCCGTTGGCCGCGGTCAGGAACGCGTGCGGCGGGAGCGAGCCGAGCAGGCCGCCGAAGGCTCCCGACAGGAGCAGGGCGCGGGAGCCCGCGTCCATGCCCTTGCCGGAGACGTCGGTGAGGACGACCTCCAGGGTGCGGCCGCCGTTCGTGCGGGCCGCGACCACGAAGTCCCCGGAGAAGGACTGGCCGCCCGCGGGCCGCAGGGCCATCTCCCGGTGCCAGCCGCGGGGCAGCTTCGGCAACTTGCTCTGTACGCGGATACGTTCGCGCAGGTCGAAGAGCATCGTGCCGCCGCCGCGCCACGGCACGCCGACCCTGCTGCGGAACTGCGCGATGATCAGCCCGAAGAAGCCGCAGGCCGCCACGACGAGGACCACTCCGGGCGTGACCCGCGAGTTCCCTTCGGTGTACGGGCCGAGCTGGACGGACTCCACGATGAGCGCGGCGGCGGCCGTCGCGTACAGGCCGAGCAGGCTGGAGGGCCTCAGCAGCAGGCCGCCGGCCACGATGGGCAGGACGAGCGCTGCGGGCGCGCACCAGACGGGGTTGACGATGGTGCCGAAGGTGATCACCGGGATGGTGACGAGCAGGCCGGCGAGCGCGATCCAGTCCGAGCCGTCGCCCCGGAAGTAGTCGACCCCGGATTTGCGCAGCCCTATGCGCGCCCGGTGGATCCGCTTCTTCATCCGGGCTGTAAACGTCTCGGCTTCCGCTCGACTGCCGTCCATTGCTCCCGGACCCTATCCACCGGGCCAGGGACTTCGCACGGGAGGTGCCGGTTGTCCCCCGTCAGGGGCATGCTCCGGGCCCCCGGAAATCCTGTCGCTCCGCCCGCTTCTCCCTGGTAGGCATGGCATATGACGACGGAATTGCGGGAGTTGCGCCAGGAAGACTGGGACGAGTACTACGGCACGCTGGAGCTCGCCTTCGGTGGCGTCGC
Organism: Streptomyces sp. NPDC055099; assembly: GCF_053607685.1. Lineage (NCBI taxonomy): Bacteria > Bacillati > Actinomycetota > Actinomycetes > Kitasatosporales > Streptomycetaceae > Streptomyces > Streptomyces sp. NPDC055099. Next base: position 822,576 of record NZ_JBSGUA010000001.1, read on the forward strand.
CGAGGCCAGGGAGGAGCATGAGCTCTGGAACGCCCTGACCGAGTTCGACCGCTTCATCGGCACCTGGGAGGGCGGGACCTGCGTCGGCACCACGGGAGCGTTCAGCTTCCGCCTCTCCGTGCCGGGCGGCTCCCTGGTGGACGCGGCCGGAGTGACGATGGTCAGCGTCGCGGCGACGCACCGGCGGCGGGGCATCCTGACGTCGATGATGCGGCGCCAGCTCGACGACGTGCGCGCGAAGGGCGAGTGCCTGGCGGTCCTTACGGCCTCCGAGCCCGTCATCTACGGACGGTTCGGGTACGGCGCGGCGACGTTCGCGACGAAGGCCGAGATCGACACCTCACGCGTAAGCCTGTCGGTGCCGGACGGTACGGATGACGTACGCCTTCGGTACGCCAAGCCCGCCGACGTCCACGAGGCGTGCGAGGCGCTGTACGCGCGACGGGTGAGCGAGCGGCCGGGAATGCTGGCCAGGCAGCCCGGCTGGGACCGGCTCGGGCTGCTCGACCCGGAGAGCGAGCGGAACGGTTCGTCACCGCTGCAGTGCGTTCTCGCCGAGCGCGACGGGGAGCTCGTCGGGTACGCACGCTTCCACGTGAAGCCCGAGTGGGACACGGCGGGACCCAACGGCACGGTCCGGCTGCGCGACCTGGAGGCCGAGGACCCCGCCGCGTACGCGGCGCTGTGGCGGTTCCTCTTCGGCATCGACCTGACGTCGACGATCGACGTGCACAACCGCCCGACGGACGACGCGGTGTTCCAGCTCGTCACGGACGTGCGGCGCTGCCGGATGCAGGTGAAGGACTCGCTCCACGTACGTCTGGTGGAGGTGGGCGCCGCCCTCGCGGCACGCACCTACCGGACGCCGGTGAACCTGGTCCTCGACGTGGAGGACGCCTTCTGCCCCTGGAACGCGGGCCGTTGGCGGCTCACGGGCGACCTGAAGGGCGCGACCTGCGAGCGCACGGACGACGACGCCGATCTCGCCCTGTCCGTACGGGACTTGGGCTCGGCCTACCTCGGCGGGGTGTCCCTCACGTCCCTGGCGGCAGCGGGCCGCGTACGGCAACTACGCCCGGGCGCCCTGGCGGAGGCCACCACGGCCTTCGGCTCGGACATCGCCCCGTGGCTGCCGCACGGGTTCTAGCGACGGCGCTTGGGGCGCTGGCACTTCGGGCACCAGAACAGATTGCGGGCGGCGAGATCGGCGGTGCGGATCTCGCCGCCACAGATGTGGCAGGGCATGGTGGCCCTGCGGTACACGTAGACCTCGCCGCCGTGGTCGTCCACGCGCGGCGCGCGGCCCATCGCCTCCGGCGTGTGCTCGGGCCTGACGGTGTCGATGCGGTTGAGGCGTACGCCCTCGCGCATCAGGGCGACCAGGTCGTCCCAGATCGCCGTCCACTGGGCGGGCCGGATGTCCTTGCCCGGGGTGTACGGGTCGATTCTGTGCCGGAAGAGGACCTCGGCGCGGTACACGTTGCCGACGCCCGCGATGACCTTCTGGTCCATGAGGAGCGCGGCGATGGTGGTGCGGCTGCGGGCGATGCGGGCGTAGGCCTCGCCCGGGTCGTCCGCTTCCCGGAGGGGGTCGGGGCCGAGCCGGGCGTGTATCGCCTGCTTCTCCTCGTCCGTGATGAGCGCGCAGGTCGTGGGGCCGCGCAGGTCCACGTACGCGTCCTCGGTGGCGATGCGGAGGCGGACTGTGTCCGTGGGCGGGTTCGCGTTGGCCGCGGTGCCGAAGTTCACCTTGCCGAAGAGGCCGAGGTGGATGTGGACCCAGCCGGTGTCCGCGAAGCCCAGGAAGAGGTGCTTGCCGTGGGCCTCGGCGGTGTCCATCTCCTGCCCGTTCAGGAGGGCGGCGCTGTCGGAGAACTTGCCTTGGGGGCTGGTGATCTTCAGGGGGCCGCGGTCTTGGAAACGGTCCCTGTGGTCAGCTGCCAGCCGGTGGATGGTGTGCCCCTCCGGCACGGGTCCCTCCGGGGGTGGGTGCGGGCAAATCGCCTTGAAGGCTCGTCCTCAAACGCCGGACGGGCTGAAGATCCAGCCCCTCCGGCGTTTGAGGAGCGGGGTCCGGGGCGGAGCCCCGGGACCTCGCTACTGCTGCGGGTGGTGGGCCGGGATGGGGGGCAGGTCGCCCGTCTGCTCGTAGCGCGACAGCATGTCAATGCGGCGGGTGTGGCGCTCCTCACCCGAGTACGGCGTCGACAGGAAGATCTCGACGAACTTCGTCGCCTCCTCCTGCGTGTGCATCCGGCCGCCGATCGACACCACGTTCGCGTCGTTGTGCTCGCGGCCGAGCGCGGCCGTCTGCTCGCTCCAGGCGAGGGCGGCCCGCACCCCCTTCACCTTGTTCGCGGCGATCTGCTCCCCGTTGCCGGAGCCCCCGATCACGATGCCGAGCGACTGGGGGTCCGCCGCCGTCTTCTCCGCGGCGCGGAGGCAGAAGGGGGGGTAGTCGTCCTGGGCGTCATAGATGTGGGGCCCGCAGTCGACGGGCTCGTGGCCGTGGCTCTTGAGCCACTCGACCAGGTGGTTCTTCAGTTCGTAGCCGGCATGATCCGAGCCGAGGTACACGCGCATGCGTCTGAGTGTGGCACGTCGCGAGGCGGGTAGCGGCGTCCGGGTGCCGGACCGCGACCTCCCTGGTCTGGGCCTTTGGCCCACAAGGTCTGAGCCATCGGGCCGGAATACAACGATCCGGAGTCGGGACTTCCGTCACGTTCACCCCTGAGTTTGAATGCGGGGGCTCGTGACCCGAGAACTTAAGGATTCGTCCATGACCTCGCAACCCTCCCTTGCGAAGGCAGACCGCAACCCCACCGAACCCGGGGATTCGCAGTCTGGAGACACCGGTGACGGCCTGCAGGCCGGGCTGAAGAACCGCCACCTCTCCATGATCGCCATCGGTGGCGTCATCGGAGCCGGACTCTTCGTCGGCTCCAGCTCCGGCATCGCCGCCGCGGGGCCCGCCATCCTCGTCTCGTACGCCCTCGTCGGCACGATGGTCGTCCTGGTGATGCGGATGCTCGGCGAGATGGCCGCCGCACGGCCGACCTCCGGCTCCTTCTCCACCTACGCGGACCAGGCGCTCGGCCGCTGGGCCGGTTTCTCCATCGGCTGGCTGTACTGGTTCTTCTGGGTCGTGGTGCTCGCCGTGGAGGCGACCGCCGGTGCCGTCATCCTCAACGGGTGGATACCCTCCGTCCCGCAGTGGGGCTGGGCGCTCATCGTGATGGTGGTGCTCACCGCGACGAACCTCGTCTCGGTCGGCTCCTACGGTGAGTTCGAGTTCTGGTTCGCCGGGATCAAGGTCGTCGCCATCGGCGGCTTCGTTGTCATCGGCCTGCTCGCCGTCTTCGGCGTGCTGCCCGGCTCCGACAACCCCGGCGCCGGATTCGCGCACCTCACCGACGCGGGCGGCTTCATGCCGCAGGGCGCGGGCGCCATCCTCACCGGCGTACTCATGGTCGTCTTCTCGTTCATGGGCTCCGAGATCGTCACGCTGGCCGCCGGTGAGTCCGAGGACCCGCAGCGCGCCGTCACCAAGGCCACCAACAGCGTCATCTGGCGTATCGGTGTCTTCTACCTGGGCTCGATCTTCGTCGTCATCACGCTGCTTCCGTGGAACGACAAGTCGATCGTCAAGGACGGTTCGTACGTCGCCGCGCTCAACTCGATCGGCATCCCGCACGCCGGTCAGGTCATGAACGTCATCGTCCTGACGGCCGTGCTCTCCTGCCTCAACTCCGGTCTCTACACCGCGTCGCGCATGGCCTTCTCGCTCGGCCAGCGCGGTGACGCGCCCAAGTCCTTCGCGCGCACCAACAAGCGCGGTGTGCCGCAGGCCGCGATCCTCGGGTCCGTCGTGTTCGGCTTCGTCGCCGTCTGGTTCAACTACCAGTGGAAGGACACCGTCTTCGACTTCCTGCTGAACTCCTCGGGCGCGGTGGCCCTGTTCGTCTGGCTGATGATCGCGTTCACGCAGCTGCGGATGCGCGGGATCATCCTGCGCGAGCAGCCGGAGAAGCTCGTCGTGAAGATGTGGCTCTTCCCGTACCTGACCTGGGTCACGATCGCGATGATCTCGTTCGTGCTCGTCTACATGCTGACCGACGAGACCGGGCGCAAGCAGGTGCTGCTCTCGCTGCTCGCCGCGGCGTTCGTGGTGGCGTTCTCCCTCATCCGGGAGAAGGTGCGGCCCCGCGCCGAGGTCGAGACCGACACCGCCGACAAGGCCGACACCAGCGTCGACGCCTAGCCGGTGCCGTGCGACGGTGGCGCGGTCGACGTACCCGCCACCGTCGGCACGGGTGAGCTCGGGCCCGGCGACCCGCCGCCGCCCGGATCACGCGCGGTGAAGAACATGACGGCTGCCACGGCGGCCGCGACAAGCAGCACCACGGCGGTCAGCACGTGCGGCCGCCAGTCCGTCCTGGGGCGGGCGACCGCCTGACGCGGCGCCGGCACGGGTGCCGCGAGCACCGCCCGCAGGGCCGCCTCCGTCTCGTCGAGGCCCGGCCGCCGCTCCGGCTCCTTGGCGAGCAACGCCGACAGGAGCGGACGTAACCCGCTTGGTTCCGGCGGCAGTTCGGGCGCCTCGTGCAGGACCGCGACCAGGGTGTTCAGGGCCGAGGCGCGGGCGAACGGTGAGCTGCCGCGCAGCGCCGTGCAGAGCGTGGCCCCCAGGGACCAGAGGTCCGACGGCGGCCCCTGTTCGGCGCCGGAGACCCGCTCGGGCGCCATGTACTCGGGCGAGCCCACCAGCAGGCCCGTCTGGGTGAGGCGGCCGGTGTCCTGGAGCGCCGCGATGCCGAAATCGGTGAGGACGACCCGGTCAGTGGGTCCTCCGGGGCCGAGCAGGACGTTCTCCGGCTTGATGTCGCGGTGCACGACGCCCGCCGCGTGCACCTTCCGCAGCGCCGCCACCAGGGCCAGGCCCACGCGCGCCGCCGCGTGCTCGTCCAGGGGCCCCTCCTCGTCGACGTACCGCGCGAGTGAGCGCGCGTCGACCAGTTCCATGACGATCCACAGCCGACCGTCCTCCTCCGCGACGTCATAGACGCGTACGACAGCGGGGTGGTCGATCCGCGCGATGGCCCGCGCCTCGCGCAGCGCGCGCTCCCTGCGGACCCGGGTGTCCTCCGACTCGGGGCCCTCGAAGGCCTCATCGACCCGCATCTCCTTCACCGCCACCCGGCGGTCGAGGAGCTCGTCGGCCGCCCGCCAGACGCGGCCCATGCCGCCCTGGCCGATGACGTCGAGCAGGCGATAGCGGCCCGCCACCACGCGAAGCTCCGGCATGGGTGTCCACCCCCAAGTCCCCTTTCATGACAGCACAGTTCGCACGAGTTTCCGAAGGCCCGGAAAGGCCACGAGACGCGGCCGGGGAAGGCGCGCGGAAAACTTGACGGCGGATGTCAGGTTTTACGGGGAGTCTCTGACGCGTCAGCAGCTCTTCTTGGAGGATCACCGTGGACTTCACCGACCAGCGACTCGTGTTCCGGCCCGGCGACGACGGGTACGACGAGGAGATCGCCGGGTTCCAGACCGGTTTCGCGCAGCGGCCCGCCATCGTGTTCGGGGCCGGGAGCGCCGATGACGTCGTCGCCGCCGTGTCGTACGCCGTGCGGGCGGGTCTGCCGGTCGGGGTGCAGGCCACCGGGCACGGGCTTCCGGGGGCGTCGGAGGGCGGCGTACTGATCAGCACCCGGCGGATGGACTCCGTCCGGATCGATGCCGGCGCGCGCACGGCCACCCTCGGCGCGGGGGTCCGCTGGGGCCAGGTCGTCGAGGCCGCGGCGGCGCACGGGCTCGCGCCGCTGAACGGTTCGGCGCCGGGCGTGGGCGCCGTCTCGTACACGCTGGGCGGCGGACTCGGCATCCTGGCCCGGGAGTTCGGGTACGCGGCCGACCACGTCCGGTGGCTGGACGTCGTCACGGCGGACGGCACCGTGCGGCATGTCACGGCGGATGCCGAGCCCGACCTCTTCTGGGGGCTGCTCGGCGGGGGCGCGAACCTCGGGGTGGTGACGGCCCTGGAGATCGGGCTCGTGCCGGTGGCGCGGCTGTACGGCGGGGCGATCGAGTTCGACGGCCGTGCGGTCGATCCGGGCCGCGTGCTGCGGGCGTACGAGGCGTGGACACGGACGGTGCCGGACGAGCTGACCTCGTCGGTGGCGACGCTCGTCTATCCGGACATCCCGCAGCTGCCGCCCCATCTGCGGGGCCGCCATCTCGTCACGGTGCGCGTCGCGTACACGGGCTCCGAGGCGGCGGGCGAGCGGCTCGTGGCGCCGCTGCGGGAGATCGGGCCCACGGTGTCGGACTCGCTGCGGGAGATGCCGTACACCGAGAGCCACACCATCCACAGCGACCCCGACTTCCCGCACTCCTACTACGGGGACAGCGTGGTCGTGCGGGAGCTCGACCTGGCGGCGGCACAGGAGTTGTTCGCGCTGACCGGTCCGGCCGCCGAGACGATGCACGTCGTGCAGATCAACCAGCTGGGCGGGGCTCTCGCGAAGCCCGCGAACAACGCGGTGCCCTACCGGGACGCGGGGTGGCTGGTGCGGGTGCTCTCGCCGCTGGAGGGCACGGATCTCGACGCGGTGCGGGCCGTGCAGACGCGGGCGTTCGGGCTGTTCGCGGGTGAGGGGCGGCTCCTCAACTTCGCCTTCGCCGCCGGGGACCGGACGGACGGCCTGTACGACGCCAAGACGCGGAAGAGGCTCGCCGGGCTGAAGGCCACGTATGACCCGGCGAACCTCTTCAGGCGGAACTACGCCGTCAGTTGACCGCTCAGCGGTCGAGGAACTTCCACGCCGTGGGAAGGGCGCCCATCGCGAGCGCGGCCTTGAGGGCGTCACCGATCAGGAAGGGCGTGAGTCCGGCGGCGACGGCCTGGGACATCGACATGCCGGTCGCGGCGGCGAGGTACGGGACGCCGACCGCGTAGATGATCGCCGAGCCGAGCACCATCGTGCCCGCGGTGCGCAGGACGGAACGGTCGCCGCCGCGGCGGGCGAGGGCGCCGGCCACGGTGGCGGCGAGCAGCATGCCGAGGACGTAGCCGAGGGACGGCGCGGCGACGCCGGAGCCCGCCTCCGCGAACCACGGCATGCCCGCCATGCCCACGAGGGCGTACACGGCGAGGGAGAGGAAACCGCGGCGGGCGCCGAGGGCGGTGCCGACGAGGAGCGCGGCGAAGGTCTGTCCCGTCACCGGCACGGGGGAGCCCGGCACGGGCACGGCGATCTGGGCCGCGATGCCGGTGAGGGCGGCGCCGCCGAGGACGAAGGCCGCGTCCTTCGCGCGGGACGCGGGCAGCAGGTCCGCGAGGACCTGGCCGGGACGGGAAGAGACGGCGGCGATGCTCATCGGGACTCCGCGGGTTCTGGGACGGGCAGGTGGGACCCCGCGACGCTATCTCAGGCGGGGGCGCCCGGCACCGGCGGTGGGTGACAAGGTGCCGGGTGCCCCAGTGGTGGGCTCTGCACAAAGCGCGGGGCGTACCCCTGCGGGGGGCGTGATGCGCGTCACTGAGGTGGGGGCCGCGGGGGGCCGTTTTGCGCGGGGGGCTCCTGCCCGGGGAGACTGTAGGTTCCCGCCAAAGTCTTTGTGAGCCGAGAGCAGCCTGAGCACCATGCACGACGCACCCCCGCCCACAACGGCGACGGAACCCGAGCCTCTCGGCGGTGGTCTCAAGCAGCGGCATCTCACGATGCTCGGGCTCGGCGGCGTCATCGGGGCCGGGCTCTTCGTCGGCTCGGGGGCCGGTATCGCGGTGGCCGGGCCCGGGATCGTCGTCTCGTATCTCATCGCCGGGGCGCTGGCGATGTGCGTGATGCGGATGCTCGGCGAGATGTCGGCCGCGATGCCCGCGTCCGGGTCCTTCTCCGTGCACGCCGAGCGCGCGCTCGGCCGCTGGGCGGGGTTCAGCGTCGGATGGCTCTACTGGTTCCTGCTCGTGGTCGTGCTCGCCGTGGAGGCGACCGGCGCCGCGCAGATCGCCAACAGCTGGGCGCCGGGCGTACCGCAGTGGGCCTGGGTGCTGATCTTCATGCTGGTGTTCACGGCGGCCAACCTCGCCGCGGTGAAGAACTTCGGCGAGTTCGAGTTCTGGTTCGCCGCCCTGAAGGTCTTCGCGATCGTCGCGTTCCTGGTGCTCGGGCTTCTCGCGGTCTTCGGGGTGCTCCCGGACACGGACCCCGTGGGCCTCACCAACCTCACCGGGCAGGGCGGTTTCCTGCCCAGCGGCTGGGAGGGCGTGACGTCCGGCGTGCTCGCCGTCGTCTTCGCCTTTGGCGGCCTGGAGGTCGTGACGATCGCGGCCGCCGAGTCCGACGACCCGGTGCGCTCGGTCGCGCGCGCCGTGCGCAGCGCCGTCTACCGCATCCTCTTCTTCTACGTCGGCTCGATGCTGGTCATCGTGACGGTGCTGCCCTGGACGGCCCAGAAGGCCGGCGTCAGTCCGTATGTGACGGTCCTTGACTCGATCGGGGTGCCGTCCGCGGGCACGATCATGAACATCGTGGTGTTCGTGGCGCTGCTCTCGGCGCTGAACGCCAACCTCTACGGCTCCTCCCGCATGGTCTTCTCGCTCGCCGAGCGCGGCGAGGCTCCGAAGGCCCTGCTCAAGGTGTCGGGCGGCGGGGTGCCGCGCCGGGCGGTGCTCGCCTCAGTGGCCTTCGGCTTCGTCTCCGTCGTGCTCAATCTGAAGTGGCCCGACTCGGTCTTCCTCTACATGCTCAACTCGGTCGGCGCGGTGCTGCTCTTCGTGTGGGCGCTGATCGCGGTCTCGCAGCTGCGCCTTCGCCGCCGGATCGAGCGCGAGGCGCCGGAGCGGCTCGTCCTGCGGATGTGGGCGTTCCCGTATCTGACGTGGGCGGCGCTCGCGGCGATGGCGGCCGTGCTCGGCCTGATGCTGACCGATGACACGGCGCGGCCGCAGCTGCTGTGGTCGGCGGGCGCGACGGGTCTCGTCCTGGCGGTCGCGGGGCTACGGGAGTGGCGCGAGGTGCGCATGAAACAGGCGTGAACATCCCGTGCCCGCACCTTCACAAAGTGTGAGCGTCGTGTCCGTATAGCGGTCAGGTGTTCCCTGTCAGCGGTACCGGACTTCAGACTGTGGGCCGCTCGCTCCCCCGTCTCAGCTACTGAACAGGGCACGCCCATGTCTCGGACGTCCACCCCCCAGGACGCATCGCCCGGCGCATCACCCGACGAGGCCCCCAAGGTCGATTCGCCGCTCGTGCACGGCCTCAAGCAGCGGCACCTCTCCATGATCGCCCTCGGTGGCGTCATCGGGGCGGGCCTCTTCGTGGGCTCCGGAGCAGGCATCGCCGCGGCCGGACCGTCGATCGTCCTCGCCTACGCGATATCCGGCGCGCTCGTCATGCTCGTGATGCGCATGCTCGGCGAGATGTCGGCGGCGAACCCGGCCTCCGGCTCCTTCTCGGTCCACGCCGAGCGGGCGATCGGCCCGTGGGCGGGCTTCACCGCGGGCTGGGGCTTCTGGTTCCTGCTCTGCGTCGCCGTCGGCCTCGAAGGCATCGGCGCGGCGAAGATCATGGTGGGCTGGTTCCCCGACAGCCCCGAGTGGGCCTGGGTCGCCCTCTTCATGCTGGTGTTCTGCGGGGCCAACCTGACGGCCGTGAAGAACTTCGGCGAGTTCGAGTTCTGGTTCGCCGCGCTCAAGGTCGGCGCCATCGCGCTCTTCCTCGGCATCGGCGTCCTCGCGATCCTCGGCATCCTGCCCGGCTCGGACGTCTCCGCCCCCGGCACGGCCAACCTCACCGGTGAGGGCGGGTTCATGCCGAACGGCACGGACGGCCTCATCATCGGCCTCCTCGCGTCGGTCTTCGCGTACGGCGGCCTGGAGACCGTCACGATCGCGGCGGCGGAGTCCGAGAAGCCGGTCCAGAGCGTCGCCAAGGCCGTGCGCACGGCGATGTGGCGCATCGCCCTCTTCTACGTCGGCTCGATGCTCGTCGTGGTCACGCTGCTCCCCTGGGACAACAAGGAGGTCGTGGCAAAGGGCCCGTACGTCGCCACCCTCGACCACCTGGGCATCCCCGGCGCCGGCCAGATCATGAACGTCATCGTCCTGGTCGCCCTGCTCTCCGCGATGAACGCCAACATCTACGGCGCCTCGCGCATGTCGTACTCCCTGATCGCCCGCGGCCAGGGCCCCAAGGTGCTCGGCCGCGTCCACGGCGGCGTCCCGCGCCTGGCGGTCCTCGCCTCCTCGGTCTTCGGCTTCGTCTGCGTCCTGCTCAGCTACTGGCGCCCGGACGACGTCTTCCCGTGGCTCCTGAACATGATCGGCGCGATGATCCTGGTCGTCTGGATCTTCATCGCCGTCTCGCAGCTGATCCTGCGCCGCAGGACGGAGCGCGAGGAGCCGCAGAAGCTGGTCGTGAAGATGTGGGCCTACCCGTTCCTGACGTGGGTCGCCCTGGCCGCGATGGCGTACATCTTCTACCTGATGACGGAACAGCCCGACACCCGCAAGCAGCTCCTGGCCACGGGAACGCTGACGCTGGTGCTCGCGGTGATCGGCTTCGTGCGGCAGAAGGCGGCGGAGCGTTCGGTGACGGCGCCCACCGAGTAGGGCACCGAGCAGGACAACGCCGCACACGAAGGGGCCCGGGGTCGATGACGACCCCGGGCCCCTTCGGCGTACCCACGGTCCTAGGACGAAGGGCTGATCAACTCCGGGCCCCTCCTGCTGCTAGCCTGCACTTGCATATAGGTTGCAATAAGCGTTGCCCTACAGCAGAGCAGCACTACAGCAGAGCAGCAGTCGGAGGGCTCGGATCATGGCCATTTACACGCTTCCTGAACTTCCGTACGACTACGCGGCGCTCGAGCCGGTCATCAACCCCCAGATCGTCGAGCTGCACCACGACAAGCACCACGCGGCGTACGTGAAGGGCGCGAACGACACCCTTGAGCAGCTGGAGGAGGCGCGCGACAAGGAGACGTGGGGCGCGATCAACGGGCTGGAGAAGAATCTGGCCTTCCACCTCTCCGGCCACATCCTGCACAGCATTTACTGGCACAACATGAACAGCCCGAAGGACGGTGGCGGCGGCGAGCCGCTGGCCGCCGACGGTGTCGGTGACCTCGCGGACGCGATCACCGAGTCCTTCGGCTCCTTCGCCAAGTTCAAGGCCCAGCTGACCAAGGCCGCGGCGACCACGCAGGGTTCGGGCTGGGGCGTGCTCGCCTACGAGCCGCTCAGCAACCGCCTCATCGTCGAGCAGGTCTACGACCACCAGGGCAACGTCGGCCAGGGCTCGACGCCGATCCTGGTCTTCGACGCCTGGGAGCACGCCTTCTACCTGCAGTACAAGAACCAGAAGGTGGACTTCATCGACGCCATGTGGGCCGTCGTCAACTGGCAGGACGTGGCCAAGCGTTACGACGCCGCCAAGCAGCGCGTGAACAGCCTGCTGCTGGCCCCGTGAGGCAGCCGCCCCCCTGAGAACGTCCTGCCTCGTGATCGTCTTCTCAACTTTCACCGAAGCAGGCGGATGGACGAAAGGCCCCCGTGAGGACGTGACTCACGGGGGCCTTTCGGTATGCGGCGTTCCGGGGGACGGTGTCCTTCGGTTGGCTCAGTCGAAGATCGGTCCCTGCGTACGCGTCCGCTTGATCTCGTAGAAGCCCGGCGTGGACGCGACCAGGAGCGTGCCGTCCCAGAGCTTGGCGGCGGCCTCCCCCTTGGGGGCGGGGGTCACGACGGGGCCGAAGAAGGCGACCTGCTCGCCGTCCGCGCCGGGGACGGCGATGACGGGCGTGCCCACGTCCTGGCCGACCTTGTCGATGCCCTCCTGGTGGGAGGCGCGCAGCTCGGCGTCGAACTCGTCCGAGTCCGCGTAGGCCGCGAGATCCTCGGGCAGGCCGACGTCCTTGAGCGCGGCGGCGACCGCCTCGCGGGTCGGGCCCTCGCCCTGGTTGTGGAAGCGGGTGCCGAGGGCGGTGTAGAGCTTGCCGGTGTACTCGTCGCCGTGCTTCTGCTGGGCGGCGATGACCACGCGGACCGGGCCCCAGGCCTGGTTCTCCAGCATGTCGCGGTACTCCTCGGGCAGCTCGTCGAGCCGGTCCTCGTTCAGCACGGCGAGGCTCATGACATGCCAGCGGACCTCGACATCGCGGACCTTCTCCACCTCGAGCATCCAGCGCGAGGTCATCCAGGCCCACGGGCACAGCGGGTCGAACCAGAAGTCGACGGGGGTCTTGGTCGTGCCGGCCTTGTCGTTCTCGGACATGTCTCTCCCTAGGGAATGCGTGCGCGCTTGGCCAGGGGAACGTCAGTGATCTACCGAGGCATTCCCCGATACCGCCCGGTGAGGGCACATGCGAGGATCGTAGACATTCGTACAGGTCGTGCGATCCACGACTTCCACATGCGAGTACAAGGGAGTACCGCCCGTGCCCGGTGAGAATCTTTCCCGCGACGAGGCCCAGGAGAGGGCCGCGCTGTTGTCCGTCGACGGGTACGAGGTCTTTCTCGACCTGCGCTCCGCGCTCGGTGAGAACGACCAGGAGCCGCGCACGTTCCGCTCCGTCACCACCCTGCGCTTCCGCTGCGCCGACCCCGGCGCCACGAGCTTCGCCGACCTGATCGCCCCGAGCGTCACGGCCCTCTCCCTCAACGGCAAGGACCTGGACCCGTCCGAGGTCTTCGACGGCACCCGGATCACGCTCGAGGACCTGGCCGCGGAGAACGAACTGGTGGTGGACGCCCAGTGCGCCTACAGCCGCACGGGCGAGGGCATGCACCGCTTCGTCGACCCGGAGGACGGCGAGGTCTATCTCTACACGCAGTACGAGCCCGCGGACTCGCGCCGCGTCTTCGCCAACTTCGAGCAGCCCGACCTGAAGGCGCCCTTCCGTTTCGAGGTGCAGGCGCCCGAGGGATGGACCGTCTGGTCGAACGGCGCCGGTGAACTGGCCGACGGGGTATGGAAGTTCGCCGAGACGAAGCCGATCTCGACGTACATCACGGCGGTCGTGGCAGGCCCCTATCACTACGTGACGGACTCCTACAGCCGCACCTTCGACGACGGCACGACGCTGGACATCCCGCTCGGCGCGATGTGCAGGAAGGGCCTGGCGAAGCACTTCGACGCGGACGACGTCTTCCTGGTCACCAAGCAGGGGCTCGACTTCTTCCACGACAACTTCGACTACCCCTACCCCTTCGGGAAGTACGACCAGGCGTTCGTCCCGGAGTACAACCTGGGCGCGATGGAGAACCCCGGCTGTGTGACCTTCCGCGAGGAGTTCATCTTCCGCGGCAAGGTGACCCAGGCGTCGTACGAGCGCCGGGCCAACGTCATCCTGCACGAGATGGCGCACATGTGGTTCGGCGACCTCGTCACCATGCGCTGGTGGGACGACCTGTGGCTCAAGGAGTCCTTCGCCGACTTCATGGGCGCCTTCTCGATGACCGAGGCGACGCGCTTCACCAACGGCTGGGTCACCTTCGCCAACAACCGCAAGGCGTGGGCCTACCGCGCCGATCAGCTGCCCTCCACGCACCCGGTCACGGCCGACATCCGTGACCTGGAGGACGCCAAGCTGAACTTCGACGGGATCACGTACGCCAAGGGCGCCAGCGTCCTGAAGCAGCTCGTCGCCTACGCCGGACGTGACGCGTTCCTCGAAGGCGCCCGGCGCTACTTCAAGCGGCACGCGTACGGCAACACCCGGCTCGGTGACCTGCTCTCGGTCCTGGAGGAGACCTCGGGGCGCGACATGGCGTCCTGGTCGCAGTCGTGGCTGCAGACGGCGGGGGTCAACTCCCTCACCCCGCAGGTGATCCTGAACGCGGAGGGCAGGATCACCGAGCTCTCCGTGCTCCAGGAGGCCGCCGAGTCGCACCCCGAGCTGCGGCCGCACCGCGTGGCGGTGGGTCTGTACCGCCGCACGCCCGAGGGCGAGCTGACGCGGTACGCACGCGCGGAGCTGGACGTCGAGGGGCCGCGCACGGTGGTGTCCGAGCTGGCCGGCGAGGAGGCCCCGGACCTCGTCCTGGTCAACGACGACGACCTGACGTACTGCAAGATCCGCTTCGACGAGAACTCCCTCGACACGCTGCGGGCGCACCTCGGTGACATCACCGACCCGCTCGCCCGCGCGCTGTGCTGGTCCGCGCTGTGGAACCTCACGCGGGACGCGCTGATGCCCGCGCGGGACTTCATCGGTCTCGTGCTGCGCTTCGCGGGACGCGAGAGCGACATCGGGGTGCTCCAGATGCTGCACACCTGGGCGGACTCGGCCCTCACCTTCTACGCGGCCCCCGAGTGGCGCGAGGAGGGCGGGCGCGCGCTCGCCGAGGGCGCGCTGCGGGAGCTGCGGATCGCGGAGCCCGGCAGCCAGAATCAGCTGACGTGGGCGAGGTTCTTCGCCGCGGTGGCCTCGTCCGCGGCCGATCTGCAGTTGCTGCAGGGCCTCCTCGAAGGCACGGCGAAGATCGACGGCCTGGACGTCGACCAGGAGCTGCGCTGGTCCTTCCTCGGCCCGCTGGCCGCGCACGGCGTCGCCGACGAGCGGGTGCTCGCCGCCGAGCTGGTCCGGGACGACACGGCTTCGGGCAAGCGGCATCAGGTGCGGTGCCTGGCGGCGCGGCCCTCCGAGGCGGTGAAGGCGCAGGCCTGGGCCTCCGTGGTGGAGTCCGACTCCCTGTCGAACGCGCTGGCGGGGGCGACGATCTCGGGCTTCGCGCAGTCCTCGCAGCGGGAGCTGACCGCTCCGTACACCTCCCGGTACTTCGAGGCCATCGAGCGGGTGTGGGCCGAGCGGTCCATCCAGATCGGGATGGACGTGGTGCGGGGTCTCTTCCCGCACCTCCAGGACGATCAGGGGACGCTGGACGCGACGGACCGGTGGCTCGCGTCGCACGAGGACGCGGCGCCCGCCCTGCGGCGGCTCGTCCTTGAGGCCCGGGACGACCTGGCGAGGTCGCTGCGGGCACAGGGCTGCGACGCGGCCGCCGCTTCCTAGGCCGACCTGGTGCGCCGCCCGCCGCGGGGCGGGCGGCGCGGGGCGGCGCGGGGTCGGCGGCGCACCAGAACGTACCGAACACAAACGGACCTTTTCGGCAGTCGAACGTCTGCACTTTAGTGCGGGGTTGTCCGGTTATGTCGACGGGCGTGTAACAGCGGTTAGGGGGCGGATCAGCAGCGGGAATGGCCCGGTCATGAACCACAACACCCCGCTCTCCCCCCGCCCCCTCCGTCACCTCGCCGACGTCCAGCGCCGGGTGATGAGCACCGCCCAGCTCCGCGCCCACGGCATCTCCCCCGCCGATGTCGCCGCCCACTGCCGCCCGGAGGGTCCCTGGCAGCAGTTGCTGCCGGGGGTCTGCCTGCTGCACCCGGGGCCGCCGACCAGCGAAGAGCGCCTGCACGGCGCCCTGTTGTTCGCCGGACGGCCGCCGGCCAAGGCCGCCAAGTCCGTGCCCGCCCAGCCCGGCGCCAAAGAGCCCCACGCCCCGTACGCCGACGCCCTGATCACCGGTCTCGCGGCGCTCGCCCTGCACCGCTTCTCGTCGGCTCCCCCTCTGCTCTCCCTGGACCGCATCGACGTCCTGATCCCGCGCACCCGGCGGCTGCGCTCCACCGGTTTCACCCGCCTCGTGCGGACCCCGGCCCTGCCGACCGCCGTACAGATCGGCGGGGTCCCGGTGGCCCC
Organism: Streptomyces sp. NPDC055099; assembly: GCF_053607685.1. NCBI lineage: Bacteria > Bacillati > Actinomycetota > Actinomycetes > Kitasatosporales > Streptomycetaceae > Streptomyces > Streptomyces sp. NPDC055099. Next base: position 838,284 of record NZ_JBSGUA010000001.1, read on the forward strand.
GGTGCCGCGCGCGCTCGCGGACGCCGTGGCGGGGCTCACCGAGGCGGCCGCCGTGCGCAGACTGCTCACCGAGGCGGTACGCGGCGGACACTGCGAACCGGCCGCCGTAGTACGGGAGTTGAACCAGGCGAAGCTGCTCACCCGCCCGCATGTCGTCGACGCGGTGGACTCACTGCTCGCCGAGGGCCGGGCCATCGCCGAGGACCGGCTGTACCGGATGGTCACCGAGCACGGCCTGCCCGATCCGCTGTGGAACGTCGACCTGCGCTTGCCCGGTGGACCACACCTCGGGGGCGTCGACGCCTACTGGCCGGATCTGGCCGTCGCCGTCGAACTGGACACCCGGGCTCCCCGGCAGGGGTTCCGGCAGGACGACGACGCCCTGTGGTCCGAATACGCCCGCAAGCGGGAGCACTTGGAGCGGCTCGGCATCACCGTCGTGCACCTGACGCCGAAGAAGCTGCGCGAGTCCCTCGAACAGCAGGCGACCGTCGTACGGACGGCGTTGATGGCGTCGGGTGACCGCGACCCGGCGGCGTATGTGGTCGTGCTGCCGCGATAGCCGCCGCGGCAAGGGGGGCGGGACCCGCGCGCCGGGCCCCGCCGGTCACGTCACTTCCCGCAGAACTCCGCGTCCCGGATCGCGTACAGGTCCCCGTCCAGGCTGTTGAAGTTCGCCGAGAGCGCGTGACCGCCGCGCTCGGTCACCAGCGTCATCGACGTCGAGCCCTGGATGTCGCCGCCGTTGCCCCAGAGCACGGTGCCACAGGGAGTCTCGCGGCTCACCAGGCCGAGCCCGTACCCGTCGCCGTCGGGGTCGTCCTCGTCCTGCCGGACGGTCGTCTTCATCTCGGCTAGCTGCTTCTTCGGCAGCAGCCTGCCGCGCAGCAGGGCCGTGTAGAAGCGGTTCAGGTCGTCCGCGTCGGAGATCATCCCGCCCGACGAGCCCGCCATGGTCGGATTGAGCTCCGTCACGTCATGGAACCTGGCGTCCGGGGCCTTCGACAGCTTCATGTACGCCCGTGAACTCGGCTGCGGCATCGAGGGGTCCGTCTTCGGCACGCTGGTGGCGTCCAGGCCGAGCGGCTCGATGATGCGGCGCTTGATCTCGTGCGCGTACGACTTCCCGGTCACCTTCTTGATGAGCATGCCGGCGAGGATGTAATTGGTGTTGGAGTAGTTCCAGCCCTTGCCCGGGTCGAAGTCCGGCTCGTGGCGCATGGCGATGGCGACCTGCTGCTCGGGGGTCCAGGTGTCGTAGCGGTGCGCCAGGAACTTCTCGGTGAACATCTTCTCCTGGTAGCCGGGGTCGGACAGGACGTCGTAGATCCCGCTCGTGTGGTTGAGGAGTTGGCGCACCGTGATGGCGTCGCCGTCATGTCCGTTGCCCTCGACCACGCCCGGCAGCCACCGGCCCACCTTGTCGTCAAGGCTCAGCTCTCCCTCGGCCACAAGCTGGAGTATCACCGTCGAGACGAAAGTCTTGGTGATGCTGCCCACGCGGTAGCGGTCGTGGGCGCCGCGCGGGCTCTGCCGCTTCAGGTCGCCGATGCCCGCGGCCGAGTCCCAGGTCCCGTGCTTGTCCCTGACCTGCGCGGTCACGCCGGGGGCGTTCGCGTTGACCGCCGCCTCCATCGCCTTCTGCGTCGCCCGGTGCCGGTCGCCGTGGCCGCCTCCGTGCCCGCCGTCGTGCCCACCGCCGGACGCTCCGGCGAGCGCGGGCGCCGCGAACGCTCCCGCCGCGACGGCCAGGGCCACCCCCGCCGCCACGCCCGTAAGCCCTCTTCTGCGTGCTGCTGCTGTCATGTCTCCCCCATCTGTTCACGGCTCTGTTCACGCCGTTCGGACGGCCGGAGGGACTCGTGGGCCGGGTGAGGAGGTTGACGGACTCACGCGGGTTGAGCTGGTTTCAGCCCTTCTTGAGGATGAGTTCCGTGTTCCGGTCGCCCGGCTCGCCACCGAGCGCGGGCTTGGCACCAGGGGCGTTGAAGGACAGCTCGCGGTAGAGCGCGGCGAGGCCGGTCTGGGAAAGATCGGCGTAATCCGTGCGGTGCGGGGCCGAGGACTCGATGAGGGTGGTGAAGAGGGAGATCGTGCCGTCGTGGTTGTCGCTCAGCTCCACGACGCGGGCCAGCTGCGGGAAATCGATGTGCGAGGCCGTGGAGATCTCCCAGAAGGAGCCGTCCGGGGTCTCGCGCGCGGTGATGTCGTTCTTGTGGCTGTGTCCGTTCACCCAGGCCAGGACGGAACGGTGGCGGGCGAGCAGCGCGATGATCTCGTCGCCGCCGTGCCTGCCCTCGCGCGGGCGCGCCGGGTCCTGGCGCAGATTGCGCATGGTCCGGCTGGTGTGGTGGCTGAAGACGATGACGTACGACCCGCCGCCGTCCTTCTCCTCGTTCGCCTTCAACTCGCGTTCGAGCCAGTCCATTTGGGCGGTGCCGAGCGAGCCTTCGTAGTGGCCGCCGGGGTCCGTCGAGTCCAGGCTGATGCCGAGTACGTCGTCGCTGATGCGGAAGGAGTAGTACTGCGTTCCCGCGTCGAGGTTCTCCTGCGTGTACCCGTGCCCGGCGGGACCGTGGCCCTTGTACGCCGGGTCGAGATGGGCGGCGACGTACTCCGCGGGGGTGAAGGGCGCGCGGCTCTCATCCGGGGTGACCGACCGCATCCGGCGCGCCTCGCTCTTCAGGAGCTCCTTGAACTGCGCGCCCTTGGGGTCGCGGCCCTTCTTGACGGCTTTCCACAGGGCGGCGCCGCGCGGCTCGTCGAGGGACATCAACTTCCGCCCGCCGACGGCGAATTCGGCGAAGTACGAGTCGCCGGGCCCCCAGCAGCCGCCGGGCAGCGCGTCGTGGTTGCCGACGGTCGAGTACCAAGGCAGCCCGAGACCGGGGCTGTTGACCTCGCGGAGCGCGGCTTCGAGAAAGCCGTCGACGCGCGGGAAGCCGAGGGCCTTGTCGGAGTCGCGCAGGTCGTCGTCCGGGTGCCAGTACAGCTTCAGGCCGCTGTCCTGGACGCCTTCGTAGCGGCGCGGGTCACCGGTGTTGGGCTTGATGCGTCCGCCGCTCATGGCCTTGAGGAACCAGTCGAGTTCGGAGCGGGAGTTGTTGTCGGTGTTGTCGCCGGTCGTGACCACGCAGTGCAGGGGCGAGCCGGTGGCGGGCGCGCCGCGCAGCGCGTTGACCCGCTCGACGAGCGCGACCGCGCCGACCACGGAGAGGGCCTCCTGCGGGCGCCAGGCGCTCGCCGTCTGGGCCCGCAGATACTCGTACCGCAGCGGGTGCTGCACGTCGACCAGGTGCAGGTCGGTGAACTGGACGAACGCGGCGAGCGAGGTGCGCCGCCCCTCGCGGCCGTTCTTGGCGGCGGCCAGATCACCGCGGACCACCCGGCTCCAGGCGGGTCCGTCGCCGAGCCGCCGGTAGCCGGAGGTGCCGCGAGGGGCGGCGACGGCGGCCAGCGTGGTGCCGCCCCGGTAGGGCATCAGGGGCGCGGCGGGCGCCTGCCGGGAGAGTGCGACGGGGGCGGGTCTGCTGGGGGCGGCATGGCTGGTGCCGGGCCGCAGGGCGTAACCGATGCCCGCGGAGAGGGAGACGGCGCCGGTGGTCGCGAGGAAGGCCCGGCGGTCCACGGCGGACAGGGCGGTGTGGGCGGTGGACTGGGCGGCGGTGGCGACAGAGCGTATGCGCGACATGGCGCGGTCTCCCCGATTGCGAACGCGTCGGCAGTGGTCGCGGGAGCTGCGCACCAGGCGAATTTCCCGCTCGTACTGGATCGTTGGCATCCGGGATGACCTGCACGTTAACGAGACCGCAACGGGCAGCGCCGATCACCGTACGTGGATCATCAGGCACCCTCCGCGGTCACGCACCCCTCTCCGGGGCGAGAGGAGGCGGTCACTCCATGTTCATCTTCCGGGGAAGGGGAGGCGCCGAGGAGCCTCAGGAGGGCGCCGCCAGGTGGCCGTCGGCGGGCCGGGTCCGCCACAGGTCGAGCCCGATGTCGACGAGGCCGACCCGGTCGAGTCCGGCGACCTCGTCGAGCGCGTGCCAGGCCGCGAGATCGGTGGACCCGTCCCGCTCGTGACGCAGCTCGCCGCCGGTGATCCGCGCCTCGTAGACGATCCGCAGGCCGTGGAAGTCGGCGACGGCCCCGAGCTTGCGCGGGTAGCGGCGGCGCAGCGAGTCGACGCCGAGCAGCGCGCGGGGCTCGATGACGTACCCCGTCTCCTCGTCGGCCTCGCGGATCACCGTGTCGTACGGGTCCTCGCCGTGGTCCATCCCGCCGCCGGGCAGCGTCCAGCGCTTGCTGCCGTCGCCCGCCACCCAGCGAGCGAGGAGCAGCCGCTCGTCCTGCACGCATACGGCGTAGGCCGCCACCCGGAGCTCTTTGTGCACAGAGTGACGCTAGTCCTCCTCGGAGGGATTGGCAGGGGAGCACTCCGGAGTGGTCCAGCTCCAGGGGCTCGCGCCGAGGGTCTCCACGGCCTCGGTGAGGGTGAAGCGGACCGTGCGGGACCCGTCGTCGGCGTGGGTGGTGCGGGCCGTGCCCGTGAGCTGGAGCGTGGTGCCGGTCGTCCAGTCGAGGAAGAGGAGGCCGGCGCGGGGGTCGGCGGTGAGGTTGCCGAGGGACAGGAACATGGAGTTGCCGGGGTAGTCCCGCCAGGTGAGTTCGTAAGGGGACGGGACCCGGACGAAGCCGGGGTTGCCGCCCCGGTGACTGGCGTCGGCGCCTTCGGCGTGGACGCTGGCGAGGAAGAAGGTGTCCGCCTCGGCGATGAACGCGCGCTGCTCGCCGGTGAGTTTCTCCCCGTGGCGGGGCGCGGAGGGGCGCCCCGCCATGGCACCCGGCGGGAGTTCCCGCTTCTGGATGTACTTCGGGCAGTTGGAGAAGACCTGGTCGGCCTCGATCGCCAGGCCGCGCGGGGTCGGACGGGACCGGCCGTTCAGCCGCATGCGGCGCCGGGTGCGCGGATCGAGGGCGATGGTGCCCACGGGGGTGCCCTCCTGGGCGAGGGCGCCCGCGAGGGGGTCGGTCCGTAGCGGGCCGCCCGTGATCGACACCTGGCGCGGTCCCGTGGCCCGCACGAACCCGGGGGCGCCGGTGAGCAGCGAGGCCCAGACGGCGCCCGCCAGGTCCGCTCCGCCGATCACCAGCATGGGCTGGAGTTCGAGGAAGGCGGCGGCGACGGGCCGGATGCCGTCCCCTATGGACCGGCCCACGTGGTCGGCCAGCTCCCGCACGCCGACGAGGTCCTGAACGGCGCGGGAGCCGTGGTGATACGGGGCGTTCGGGGTCATGACACTCCTGCCGGGAGAGCACTCGAGGGGCGCGGGGGAACCGCGCCCGAAGGGGCGCGGGGAACTGCGCGGCCAGCCAGAGACAACCCGCGGACGGCAGATGCCATTCCGCCGGGTGAGCGCCCCCGGAGGGGCGCGGGGAACTGCGCGACCGGCCGGGGACAGCCCGCAGACGACCACACTCCGCCGCGAAGCGGGCGGTCGGGCGGTCGGGCGGGTCAGGGCCTAGAAGAAACCGCAGGTCGGCGCATCCGCCACCGGAGCACGGTCCAAGGCGCCCACGCCAGAGGCCGTGCAGACCTCCAGGCGCGTGCCGTCCGGGTCGTGGAAGAAGATGCCGCCGGACGCGGCGCCCTCGCCGTGCGGCACGACCCCTTCGTAGGCGAACTCCACGCCGTACGCGCGCAGGGCGCTCTCGTACGCGCGGACCTGGTCGACGTTCTCGACCTCGATCGCCAGGTGGTGCAGCCCGGCGTTCCCCGCCGCGTACGGCGCGTCCGCCTGCTGCCAGAGCGTGAGCGCGAGGGTCCCGCCCTGCCCCAGGAAGGCGAACCTGCGGCCTTCCTCGCCCTCGCCGAGCACGTCGTAGCCGATGACGTCGCGGTAGAAGGCGAGCGAGCGCTCGATGTCCGTGACGTTCAGACCGATGTGGCCGGTGCGGAGTGTGCTGGTCGCGGTCATGACTCTCCCCTTGTCGACGGTGGCCCGCCCCACGCGGGCTAACCGTTGAATGTGACTTTAGTGGTTAGGCAAGGGAGCGTCAACCGGTCACGTACCCTTTGCTGGTTAGCTTCGAAGGGAGCCCCCATGACCACCACACCCCGCGACCCCCGCCCGCTCGTCGGCGAACCGCTCTCCCTCGACCTGCTCAACACCCGGTGGATCGCGGACGGCGCACGCCAGGACCTGCTGACCGACACCGAGGGGCTGGCCGTCTGGCTCGCCGCCAACGGACTCGACGAGCGGTTCGGCGCGGACGAGGCCACGCTGCGGAACGTGGTGCGGGCGCGCGACGCGATCACCACCGTCGTGGACGGCCCGGACGCCGCCACGGGAATCGCCCGCGTCAACGAGATCCTCGGGCACGGGCGGATCCGGGCGACCCTGTCCGCCGACGGGCCGGGCGAGGAGCCCGAGTTCGAGGACCCGTCGTGGGGCGCGGCCTGGCTGGCGGCGCGGGACTATCTGACGCTGCTCGCCACCGCACCGGACCGCATCAGGCCCTGCGCGCACGAGGCGTGCATCCTGCACTTCTTCGACACGTCACGGAACGGCACGCGCCGGTGGTGCTCCATGGCCGCCTGCGGGAACCGGGCGAAGGCCTCGCGCCACTACGCGCGCGGTCGCGAGGCCTAGACCTAGCTCCCCCCTGCCCCCCTGCCCCCCTGGGACCCCCGAGCCCGAGGAAATCACCCACTATGTCGCCGATGGCGCATGGCGGGATTGCGTCACGCGACGATCGTGGCCCGACAACTCTCCCCAAACAGCTGTCACTTACGTAAAGCTGAGCGGTCATCCGGTTCCGGATTCCGGACCTTTTCGACCTTTACGTACAGGGATGCTGATGCACAGATCCAGTGCTAGACGCACGACCCGTCTCGCGATAGCCGTCGGCCTGACCGCCGCGCTCTCCGCTGCCGGGCCCATACCCATGGCCTTCGCGGCCGACGGGGGCTCCGGCGATCCCGGGGGCCAGACCACCCCCAAGTCCGCCGCGAAGAAGCTGGGTTCGGCCGACGCCGACCTCCTCGCCGAAGCGCAGGCGGAGGGCGAGAAGACCGTCACGATGATGGTCGCCACCGCGCCGGGCGCCACCGAGCAGGTCGCCGGCCAGCTCGACGCCGTCAAGGGCGGCTCCGTCGGCCGGACGTACGACAAGCTCGGCTATGTACGCGCCACCGTGCCCACCGGCAAGGCCGAGGCCGCCATCGAGGCGGCGGGCAAGCTGTCGTCCGTGCAGGGCATCGACCTGCGGCACGAGATCGAACTGGACGACCCGACGCCCGCCGCGGACCGCGCCAAGGGCGCGAAGAAGGCGACCGAGGGCGCCGCGGACACGTACGCCGGGCCCGGCAAGAACACCCCGGCGAAGAACCCGTACAACCCGTCCTTCGAGACGGGCGCCGTCGACTTCGTGAAGAAGCACCCGAAGGCGGACGGCCGCGGCACCACCATCGGCATCCTGGACTCCGGCGTCGACCTGGGTCACCCGGCGCTCCAGAAGACCACCACGGGCGAGCGGAAGATCACCGACTGGGTGACCGCGACCGACCCGATCGTGGACGCCGACGGCACCTGGCGGCGGATGACCAACCCCGTCACCGGCCCCGTCTTCACCTGGGACAGCGAGACGTGGAAGGCCCCCGCGGGCACCTTCCAGGTCAACCGCTTCCGCGAGTCGGCCACCACCGGCGGCGACGCCAAGGGCGACATCAACCGCGACGGCGACACCACCGACAGCTGGGGCGTCCTGTACGACCCGGCCGCCGGCACCGTGCGGGTCGACCTGAACGACAACAACGACTTCACCGACGACGAGGCGATGAAGCCGTACAAGGACGGCCACCAGGTCGCCTACTTCGGCAAGGACGACCCGGCGACCGACGTCGTCGAGCGCGTCCCCTTCGTCGTCGAGATCCGCAAGGACGTCCCGACCGACCCGTACGGCGGCGACTGGGTCGGCAAGAAGGCCGACTTCGTCAACATCGGCGTCATCGAGTCCGAGCACGGCACGCACGTCGCGGGCATCACCGCGGCCAACAGCCTGTTCGGCGGCAAGATGAACGGCGCGGCGCCCGGCGCCAAGCTGGTCTCCTCGCGCGCCTGCACCTGGACCGGCGGCTGCACGAACGTGGCGCTCACCGAGGGCATGATCGACCTCGTGACGAAGCGCGGCGTCGACATCGTGAACATGTCGATCGGCGGCCTCCCCGCGCTGAACGACGGCAACAACGCGCGCGCCGCGCTCTACACGCGCCTCATCGACACCTACGGCGTGCAGCTGGTGATCTCCGCGGGCAACTCCGGCCCCGGCGCGAACACCATCGGCGACCCCAGCCTCGCGGACAAGGTCATCTCCGTCGGCGCCTCCATCTCCAAGGAGACCTGGGCCGCCAACTACGGCTCCGCCGTGGAGAAGAAGTACGCGATGATGAACTTCTCCTCGCGCGGCCCGCGTGAGGACGGCGGCTTCGCGCCGGTCATCTCGGCGCCCGGCTCGGCCATCAACACCACGCAGACCTGGCTGCCGGGCTCCCCGGTCGCCGAGGCGGGCTACCAACTGCCCGCCGGTTACTCGATGTTGCAGGGTACGTCGATGGCGTCCCCGCAGGCCGCGGGCGCCTCGGCGCTGCTGCTCTCCGCCGCCAAGCGCGAGGACGTCGACCTGACCCCGGCGAAGCTGCGCACGGCGCTGACCTCGACCGCGGACCGCATCAAGGGCGAGCAGGCGTACGCGCAGGGCACCGGCCTGATCAACGTGGTCGACGCCTGGAACGCCATCGAGGACGACGCGAAGGCGCACACGTACACGGTGAGCGCCCCGGTCGACACCGCCCTGGAGCAGGAGCTGAAGAAGCCCGGCACCGGCATCTACGACCGTGAGGGCGGCCTGAAGACCGGCCAGAAGCGGACGTACGACGTCACGGTCACCCGCACATCGGGCCCGGACCGCGGCATCCGCCACGAGCTGGACCTGGTCAACAACCACGAGCGCACCTTCGAGCTGCTCGGCAAGGGCGCGGTGACGCTGCCCCTGAACAAGCCGGTCACCGTCAAGGTGCAGGCGAAGGCCAAGTCCGCCGGTCTGCACAGCGCGATCCTGACCGTCGACGACGAGCGCTCCGAGGGCATCGACCAGCAGATCATGTCGACGGTCGTCGTCTCGAAGCCCCTCGCCAAGCCCGCGTACACGTTCTCGGCGTCCGACTCCGTGCAGCGCAACAGCACCAAGTCGTACTTCGTGACGGTCCCGCAGGGTGCCAAGTCCCTTGAGGTGGCGCTCGGCGGCCTGAAGGACAAGAGCCAGACGCGGTTCATCGCGGTGCACCCGTACGGCGTCCCGGTCGACTCGACGTCGTCGCTCGTCTGCTACGCGAACTACGACAACCCGGCCAACACCTGCCGCCCGGACCTGCGTTCGTACCCCGATCCGCAGCCGGGTGTCTGGGAGATCGAGGTCGAGTCGCGCAGGACGTCCCCGCTCCTGAACAACCCCTACAAGCTGGACGTCTCCGCGCTGGGTGTCGCCTTCGACCCCGCCGTGCAGACGGTGCCGGAGGCGAAGGTCGGTACTCCGGCGCCCGTCTCCTGGAAGGTCACCAACAACTTCGCCGCGGTGGACGGCAAGTTGAAGGGCGGCCCGCTCGGTTCCGCGAAGGCGGCCAAGCCGTCGATCAAGCAGGGTGAGACGCAGACGACGACCGTGGTCGTGCCCGAGGGCGCGGAGCGGCTCGACGTCGCCATCGGCTCGCCCGCGGACACCGCCGCCGACCTCGACCTGTCGGTCTCGAAGGGCGGGGTGGTCGTCGGTTCGTCGGCGGACGGCGACTCCGAGGAGTCGGTCAGCATCACGAAGCCCGCGGCGGGCACGTACGAGATCGAAGTGGCCGGTTACTCGGTCCCGTCCGGCACCACCGCCTACGACTACCGTGACGTCTTCTTCTCGGGCGCGCTCGGCTCGGTGAAGGTGGACGAGTCGGCGCAGGTGAAGCTGGCGAACGGCGCTTCGGCGCAGGTGTCCGCCGAGGTCGCGGCGGACGCGCCCGCGGCCGAGGGGCGTCAGCTCTTCGGTGAGGTGTCTCTCCTGAACGGGCGCGGCACGGTCGCGGGTACCGGCAGCGTGCTCATCGAGAAGGTCACCCCGTAGCGGTCCCTTCTGCCGAGAACGTCGGCCGGGCCGGAGCTCTCCGGCCCGGCCGACGTGCGTGTTCAGGCTTCGCTCAGCACGTCATCTCCTCGCCCTTGCCCCGGTCCTTCTCCTGGCGCAGCTCGCGTTCGATCCAGGCCCGGTCCCTGGCGATGTCCGCCTTCTTGTTGGACCAGATGTCCGGCGACGCCTCCCCCTTCGGGATGCCGATCAGGGTCCGGTCGCCGGGCCGCAGGCGCGGGTCCACGTCCACGTCCATCACGAACGTGACCTGTCCGTCCCCCCGGCTCGGCTTGTAGTAGCGGGTCACGTCCAGGACGATCCGGTCCTGGACGCCGCCGGGGACCGGCTCGACCCGCTTCACCGTGCCCTCGACGATGAGCCGGGCGCAGGGCACGTAGTACCCGGACTTCTGGTCCGCGCTCCCCGCCCTGTCGTCGTCCCCCGCTTCCGGCGCCGCGCCCTTCGCCGCGCCGGAGTCGGCGCTCTTGCTGATGCCGCTCCCGCTCTCGATCGCGAGCCAGGCGGCGCCGCCTACCAGCGAGACGGCCGCCGCGGCCGCGGCCAGGCCCAGCGCCGTCGTGACGCGTCGCCGCCGGAGCCCCGCGGGGCATACCGCCGTCGGCCGGTCCGGTTCCGGCTGCGGTTTCGGCCCCGCTTCGGGAGCCGCGAGCGCGCGGCCGACCTGGCCGATGTGCTCCCGGAGCAGTGCGACGTCCGCCACAGCCGCGGCATGCTCGGCCGCGAACCCGGGGTCCGCCTCCGGGCCGCCGGGCACGGGTTCGTCCGTAAGGGCCGCCATCAGCGCGTCGTACTCGTCCCCGGCCACCCTCACACCACCTCGCCCTCGTGCAGCCGCGTCCGCAGGACCCGTACCGCCGTGTGCAGCCTGCTCTTGACCGTGCCCTCCGGAATGCCCAGTTCGTCCGCTATCGCCCGGACCGGCAGATCGGCGTAGAAACGCAGCACGACGACCTGCCGCTGCGTGGCGGGCAGCGCGTCGAGGCCCTGGGTCACGGCCATCGACAGCGCCCGTGCCTCCGCCCCGTCCTCGTCCGTCGCCTCCCGCCACAGCACGGCGAGCCGTTCACCGAGCCGCTCCTGCCTGCGGCGCGCCCGGTGCCAGTCCATGGCGAGGTTGGAGGCGACCACCGCCGCCCACGCGGACACGTCACGCGGCGCGTCCCGTCCGTCCGCCGCCCGCTCCAGGAGCTTGAGCCTGACCTGCTGGACGCCGTCGGGCAGGTCCGCGTGCGGCACACCGCCGAGCGCGAGCACCGCCCGCACCCGGTCCTCCTGGGCCGCGTCGAGCGGATCGGCCCTCTCCCGCCGGTCCCGTCGCGTTTTTCCGCGCAGCAAGACACCCTCCCGTCCCCACGTTTCCCCTAGGACGCCGGGAGCGGCCGAAACGTTCGGCGCGGGGCCACGGGAATGTGACATCCCGAACTCCGGACAATGGATTGGACAAGGCGGCCGTGGACAGACGCATGATGGAACGCACAGGCCAACGCCTATGCCCATGCACATACGGAGGACACCCCTGTGAAGGTCGGAATCGTCGGAGCCACCGGTCAGGTCGGCACGGTCATGCGCAAGATCCTCGTCGAGCGGGACTTCCCGGTGGACGAGCTGCGTCTGTTCGCCTCGGCCCGCTCGGCCGGTTCGCAGCTCGACGGTGTCACGGTCGAGGACGCCTCCACGGCCGACTACAGCGGCCTCGACATCGTGCTGTTCTCGGCGGGCGGCGCCACCTCCAAGGCGCTGGCCGAGAAGGTCGCCTCGCAGGGCCCCGTCGTGATCGACAACTCCTCGGCCTGGCGGATGGACCCCGAGGTCCCCCTCGTCGTCTCCGAGGTCAACCCGCACGCGATCGCGAACCGCCCCAAGGGCATCATCGCCAACCCGAACTGCACGACGATGGCCGCCATGCCGGTCCTGAAGCCGCTGCACCTGGAGGCCGGGCTGACCGCGCTCGTCGTGGCGACCTACCAGGCCGTCTCCGGCTCGGGTCTCGCCGGTGTCGACGAGCTGTTCGACCAGGTCAAGAAGGTCGGCGACGACGGCCCCAAGCTCACGCACGACGGTTCGGCGACGGAGTTCCCCGCCCCGAACAAGTACGTCGCGCCGATCGCGTACAACGTCCTGCCGATGGCCGGCTCCATCGTCGACGACGGCCTGAACGAGACGGACGAGGAGCAGAAGCTCCGCAACGAATCCCGCAAGATCCTCGAGGTCCCGGGCCTCAAGGTCTCCGGCACCTGCGTCCGTGTGCCGGTCTTCACCGGCCACTCGCTCCAGGTCAACGCCCGCTTCGAGCGTCCGCTGAGCCCCGAGCGCGCCACCGAGATCCTCGCGAAGGCCGAGGGCGTCGTCCTCACCGACGTCCCGACCCCGCTGGTCGCGGCGGGCAAGGACGACGCCTTCGTGGGCCGTATCCGGAACGACGAGACGGTGGAGAACGGCCTGGCCTTCTTCATCTCCGACGACAACCTCCGCAAGGGCGCCGCGCTGAACGCGGTGCAGATCGCGGAGCTGGTGGCGGCCGAGCTCAAGGGCTGACGCGCTTCCCCTCACGTACGCCGCCGGGGGCGGGCACCGACTTCTGGCCGGTGCCCGCCCCTTCGCGTACGCCACGACCCGCGTACGCCACGACGAGCAGCGCCAGCGCCGCGAGTCCGCCCCCGAGCCACAGCACGTCCGTGGTCCCGAGGCCGTCCGCGACCAGGCCGCCGGTCAGCGCGCCCAGGGCGATCGCCGCGTTGAACACCCCGGCGAAGAGCGCCGACGCCGCCTCACGGGCGCCGGGCGCGGCGGCCAGGACCCACTGCTGGGTGGAGACGGAGACCCCGCCGTAGGCCAGGCCCCACCCGACGAGCAGCACCACCGACACGACGAGCGAGCCGCCCGCGGGCCCGAGCAGCAGGACCACGGCGGCGAGTCCCGCGGAGATGGCGAGCAGCGCCCTGCGCGGGTCGCGGGCCGCGAGCGCGCCGCCCGCGAAATTGCCGGCGATGCCCGCGATCCCGTAGACGAGGAGCAGCCCGCTGATCAGCCCGGCGCCGAGGTCGGGCACCCGCTCAAGGACGGGGCGGACGTACGTGTACGCGGCGAAGTGCCCGGTCACCAGGAGCAGCACCACCAGGAGCCCCGCCCGCAGCCGCGCGCCGCGCAGCAGCCCGGGGAACGTGCCGAGCCGTACCGCCGCCGACGCGGGCAGCGCGGGAAGCGCGGCGGCGAGCAGTCCGGCGACCGCGAGCGCGAAGGCGCCCATCACCGCGAACGCCCAGCGCCAGCCCGCGAGTTCACCGAGGAACGTACCGGCGGGGACACCGAGCACGGACGCCACGGCGATCCCGCTGAAGATCACCGTGGTGGCCCGGCCCGCGGCCTCCTCGCGCACGAGCCGTACGCCGAGCCCGGCCGCGATCGCCCACACGCCTCCGATGCAGACCCCCACGAGGACCCGCGCGGCGAGCAGCACGCCGAAGGCGGGCGCGAGCGCGGAGAGGAGGTTGGCGGCGGCGAGCAGGACCATCAGGACGCACAGCACCGTCCGCCGGTCGGCGCGCCGCACGGCGACGGGCAGCAGCAGGGCGGCGAGCGCCGCGACCACGCCGGGCAGCGTGACGGTCAGGCCCGCGGTCCCGTCGGAGACGCCGAGCCCCGAGGAGAGGGAGGTGAGGAGGCCGACCGGCAGCATCTCCGTGGTGACGACGGAGAAGGTGGTGGCGGCGACGGTGAGGACGGAGAGGGGCAGGGAACGCCGCGGCAGGGCGGGTGCGGAGCGCGAGGTCGAGGTGGCTTTCATGAGGCCAAGCCTTCGTCCGGGACCCTGCCGGGAACAACGGCGAAGATCTCATCCTTGAATGAGCGAGGCTCATCGATGAGGGGGGTGTGGGTGCCGGTGCTGGAGACACGCGAACTGGAGTGCTTCATCGCGCTCGCCGACGAGCTGCACTTCGGCCGCGCGGGCGAGCGGCTCTACGTCTCGCAGAGCCGCGTCAGCCAGCTCCTGCGGGACCTGGAGCGGCGGATCGGCACCCGGCTCGTGGAGCGGTCGAGCCGACGGGTGCGGCTGACTCCGGCGGGCGAGCGCTTCCTCGCCGAACTGCGCCCGGCCTACGAGGCGTTGAGCGCCACGGTGGACGCGGCGCGGGAGGCGGCGCGCGGGGTCACCGGGCGGCTGCGGATCGGCTTCCAGGGGACGGCGGACGCCCGGCTGATGCGGGCGATCGCCGACTTCCAGGAGCGGCATCCGGGCTGTGTGACGGAGATCGTGGAGATCCCGTTCTCCGACCCCTTCGGGGCGGTGCGGCACGGGGACGTGGACACGGCGATCGTGCTGCTGCCCGTCGAGGAGCCCGACCTGGTGCTCGGCCCGCTCTTCTCCCGCCAGCAGCAGACGGTCGCGGTGTCGGTACGCCATCCCTTCGCTGGCCGCGCGTCGCTGCGGGCCGCCGAGTTGGACGGGACTCCGCTGATCTCGGCGAGCGCCCCGGCACCCGCGTACTGGCGGGCGGCACAGGCTCCGTCCTCCGTTTCGGCACCGGAGGTGCGCACCCTCCAGGAGGGCCTGACGCTGGTGGCGGCCGAACGCGGGGCGATGCTGCTGTGCCGCCCCACGGCGGAGTACCACGGCCGCCGTGACGTCACGTTCGTGCCGGTGGAGGGGGTACCGGACTCCGTCCTCGGGATGGTGTGGCGGGGGGACGCGGAGACGGAGCGGGTGCGGGCGTTCGCGCGGGCGGTGGGGGAGATTTCCTGAGGGCTGCGCGTCGCCTCGCCCCTAGGGCCGGCGGACCTCGAAGTGGAAGCAGCCGTACTCCACGGCCCTGACGTGCACGAGGGCGACCTCCGGGTCGGCGAAGGCCTCCGCGAAGGCGGCGTCGAAGCCTTGGGTCGCCGGGTCCGGGATCTCCATCAGGCGGCCGCCGACGATGTGGCCGTCGGCGTTGTAGCGGCGGATGGTGCGCAGGGCTCCGGGGCGGGCGAAGGGGTACTCGGCGCTGCCTGCCGCCGGGCCGTCGCACTCCTCCGCGTGGATGAAGACGGGGCCCTGCTCGTCGTAGGCACCGGGGGTGGCGCCGGTCCCCGCTGCCCAGCGGCGCAGGGGGGCGTAGGAGACGAGGGCGATGTTCTCGCCGGAGGCGACGGGGCGGAGACAGCAGCGGAGGGGGTCGCCTCCCTCCTCGTCCACGTAGGGGAGGCAGGGGCGCCCGGCGTCGTCGGTGGTGCGGAGTTCTTTGAGGGCGGTGGGGTTGATCGGGAGGGGGGCGTAGGTCGTTGCGGTCATGGGTTGAGGGTCGCGCGTGGGGGTGCGAGGGGGCTGGCGGATTTCAGACGTTGAATATCCCCAACCCCGCCCCTTCCCGAAAACCGTGCCTGCGCCCCGGACCTACCTGAGGCACCGCCCCAGACCCCGCTCCTCAATCGCCGGAGGGGCTGAATCTTTCAGCCCCTCCGGCGATTGAGGAGGGCCCTCGCGCCGAGCGAGTTCTCGGGAAGGGGCGGGGTGGGGGACAAAAAAACCGCTACCAAGCCCCCCGCATACGCCGATACCCCTCCCCCAACCCCGCCAACTCCTCCCCCGTCAACACGTCCTCCACCCGAGCAAACCCCTCCGGCGCCCGCTCAGCGACAGCCCGAAGCACCTCGTCCACCGGCATCGCCCGATTCGCGAGCGCCACCGCGTTCGCGGGACCCCACCGCTCCGCCTCGTAGGCGCGCAGCCCCGCCACCCGGTCCACCCCGGCAAGGGCCACGCACCGCGCGAGCGCCCGCGCGTCGAGCACCGCCTCCGAGCCGCCGCTCGACCCCACCGGGTACATCGGGTGAGCCGCGTCGCCCAGCAGGGTCACAGGCCCGCGCCCCCACCAGGGCAGCGGGTCACGGTCCACCATCGGGTACTCGAGAATCCGCCCCGTCGACCCGGTGGCCGCAAGCAGAGCGGGCACGTCCAAGTCCCCGATCCGCCACCCGGAAAAGTGCGGCAGGACGTCGGAGAGGCGACCCGAGCGGTTCCAGTCCACCGGACCGGGCGACCCGTGGTGATGGACCGGAAAACGCACCTCCGCCACCCAGTTGAGCAGCGCACGCCCCCGCGTCTCCGCCTCCCGCGAGATGGGGTAGACGACGAGCTTCGCGGTCGCGTTGCTGCCCGCGAACGCCATCGCCCGGCCGCCGAGCACCGGGTCCCACTCGGTGACGCCCCGCCACATCCGGATGCCGTTCCACAGCGGCGGCCCCTCCCCGGGGTGCAGCCGCGCCCGCACCGCCGAGTACAGGCCGTCGGCGCCGACCAGGGCCCGTACGGGCACGGCGAACTCGCGCCCGCGCCGCATGTCCCGCAGGGTCACCCGCAGCGCCCCCGACCCCTCGGGCTCCGCGTACCGCACGAAGGCGATACCGGTCTGGACGGCGCTCTCGCCGAGGCGGTCGCGCACCGCGTCGAGGAGGATCAGTTGCAGCGCCCCGCGGTGCAGGGAGTACTGCGGCCAGTGGTGGCCGCGCGCGAGGCCGAGCGGCTCGCCCCAGATGTAGTTGCCGTGCCGGTCGAAGTGGATCGTCTCGGCGGTCGGCACGGCGGTGGCCGCCAGCTCGGCGCCGAGGCCGAGCTCCGTCAACTCCCTTACCGCGTGCGGCAGGAGGTTGATGCCGACGCCGACGGGCCGCAGCGCGTCCACCGCGTCGATGACCCGTACCCCGATGCCCGCCGCGTGCAGGCTGAGCGCGGTGGTGAGCCCGCCGATCCCCGCTCCCGCGACCAGAACGTCGATCATGCGGCGCACCCCGCACCGGGTAATCGCGCGGAACGTGGTGCCCGTCGGTTTCCCATGGACGCTCCCCCCGGGGCGTGTGTCGACGCGCGGATGCTAGCGGCACCCCGGCCCGCGAACAATGCCGCGTGGCGGTCCATGGTCCATGCCCGGTCACGTCCGCGGACCCACGTGGAAGGATGGCCGGAAACGCCACAAGTCGTACCTGACGTTCCTGAGGAGATGACCGCGTGCCCGGCACCAATCTGACCCGCGAAGAGGCGCAGCAGCGGGCGAAGCTGCTCACCGTTGACTCGTACGAGATCGACCTCGACCTCTCCGGCGCGCAAGAGGGCGGCACCTACCGGTCGGTGACCACGGTGCGCTTCGACTCCGCGGAGGCGGGCGCCGAGACGTTCATCGACCTGGTGGCCCCCGCCGTCCACGAGGTCGTCCTGAACGGCCGCTCGCTGGACGTCGCCGCCGTCTTCCGTGACTCGCGCATCGCGCTGAAGCACCTGGAGGCGGGGCCCAACGAGCTGAAGGTGGTCGCCGACTGCGACTACACCAACACGGGCGAGGGCCTGCACCGTTTCGTCGACCCGGTCGACGAACAGGCCTATCTCTACACGCAGTTCGAGGTGCCCGACGCGCGCCGTGTGTTCGCGTCGTTCGAGCAGCCCGACCTGAAAGCGACGTTCCAGTTCACCGTGAAGGCGCCGTCCGGCTGGACGGTCATCTCGAATTCGCCGACCCCCGAGCCCAGCGGTGACGTCTGGGTCTTCGAGCCCACGCCGCGGATGTCGACGTACATCACGGCGCTCATCGTCGGTCCGTATCACTCGGTCCACAGCTCGTACGAGGGTCCTGGGGGCCAGTCGGTTCCCCTCGGCATCTACTGCCGTCCCTCGCTGGCCGAGTTCCTCGACTCGGACGCGATCTTCGAGGTCACCCGGCAGGGCTTCGACTGGTTCCAGGAGAAGTTCGACTACGCGTACCCCTTCGCCAAGTACGACCAGCTCTTCGTGCCGGAGTTCAACGCGGGCGCGATGGAGAACGCGGGCGCGGTGACCATCCGCGACCAGTACGTGTTCCGTTCGAAGGTGACGGACGCGGCGTACGAGACGCGCGCGGAGACCATCCTCCACGAGCTGGCCCACATGTGGTTCGGCGACCTGGTGACGATGGAGTGGTGGAACGACCTGTGGCTGAACGAGTCGTTCGCCACGTACACGTCCATCGCCTGCCAGGCGTACGCGGAGAACTCGCGCTGGCCGCACTCCTGGACGACGTTCGCCAACTCCATGAAGACGTGGGCGTACCGCCAGGACCAGCTGCCCTCGACGCACCCGATCATGGCGGACATCCGCGACCTGGACGACGTCCTGGTCAACTTCGACGGCATCACGTACGCCAAGGGCGCGTCGGTGCTCAAGCAGCTCGTCGCGTACGTCGGCATGGACGAGTTCTTCCGGGGCGTGCAGGCGTACTTCAAGGCGCACGCGTTCGGGAACACGCGCCTGTCCGATCTGCTCGGCGCGCTTGAGGAGACCAGCGGGCGCGACCTGAAGACCTGGTCGAAGAAGTGGCTGGAGACGGCCGGCATCAATGTCCTGCGCCCGGTGGTGGACGTCGACACATCCGGCAGGATCACGTCGTTCGCGGTGAAGCAGGAGGCCCCGGCGCTTCCCGCGGGCGCGAAGGGCGAGCCGACGCTCCGTCCCCACCGGATCGCGATCGGCCTTTACGACCTGGACGACGAGTCCGGCAAACTGCTCCGCACGGACCGCGTGGAGCTGGACGTGGACGGCGAACTGACGGCGGTGGACGAGCTGGTGGGCCGCAAGCGGCCCGCGGTGATCCTCCTGAACGACGACGACCTCTCGTACGCGAAGGTCCGCATGGACGCGGAGTCGCTCGCGTTCGTGACGGAGCACATCGGTGACTTCGAGGCCTCGTTGCCGAGGGCGCTGTCGTGGGCGTCGGCATGGGACATGACGCGGGACGCGGAACTCCCCACTCGGGACTACCTCTCCCTCGTCCTCTCCGGCATCGCCAAGGAGTCGGACATCGGGGTCGTCCAGTCCCTGCACCGTCAGGTGAAGCTGGCCCTTGAGCTGTACGCGGCGCCGGCGCGGCGGGACGAGGCGCTGGCCCGCTGGACCGAGGCGACGCTCGCGCACCTGCGTGCTGCGGCACCGGGCAGCGACCACCAGCTGGCGTGGGCGCGGGCGTTCGCGGCGGCGGCGCGTACGGATGAGCAGCTGACGCTGCTCGAGGAGCTGGTGTCGGGCAAGCAGGCCATCGAGGGCCTCGCGGTGGACACGGAGCTGCGCTGGGCGTTCGTGCACCGGCTCGCGGCGACGGGGCGACTCGACGAGGCCGGGATCGCGGCGGAGCTCGACCGGGACAAGACGGCCGCGGGCGAGCGGCACGCCGCCGCGGCGCGGGCGGCGCGGCCCACGCCGGAGGCGAAGGCGGAGGCGTGGGCCTCCGTCGTCGAGTCCGACAAGCTTCCGAACGCGATCCAGGAGTCCGTGATCAGCGGCTTCGTCCAGACGGACCAGCGTGAACTCCTCGCGCCGTACACGGAGAAGTTCTTCGCGGCGGTCAAGGGCGCGTGGGACTCCCGTTCGCACGAGATGGCCCAGCAGATCGCGGTGGGCCTCTACCCGTCGCTCCAGATCTCCCAGGCCACCCTGGACACCACGGACGCCTGGCTGACCTCGGCGTCCCCGTCACCGGCCCTCCACCGCCTGATCACGGAGTCCCGCGCAGGCGTGGAACGAGCGCTGCGGGCACAGGCGGCGGACATCTAACCCCGCGGAGATCATGTTTTCCGCCCATCCGACCGAGTACCCCGGGTTTCGGGTGGATGGGCGGGAGACATCCGCCGCGAAGCGGCGGGCTTGTCCCCGGCATCACGGCGCACGCGAGGCACCGGCGCCGTGGGGCCAAGGGACACCCCCTACTCCGCCCCAGCCCCCCGCAGGGGAACCGCTCCCCGCAACGCCGACAAGACCCTGCTGACCCCCGCCCCGCCCGCCGCGCCGCGTCGCACCGCCGCCACTACATGCCGCCGGGGGCGATCCGCGGTCAACGTCCGCATCACCACGCCGTCGCGGCGCGCCGCCGCCATGCGGGGGACGAGGGCGACCCCCATCCCCGCCTCCACCATCGCGAGGATCGCCGTCCAGCCGGAGGCGGAATGCGCCTGCTCGGGCGTGAACCCGGCCCCCTCGCACGCTGCCCGCGTGATCTCCGACCAGGGCCCGCTGCCCCCGAAGATCCACGGCTCCCCGGCCAGATCAGCGAGCCGGAGCCCTTCCACCGCCGCCAGCGGATGCTCCCCGGGAAGCGCCACGTCCAGAGGATCGGCGAGCAGCGACTCCCGCGTGAAGCGCGTGTCCGCGTCCGCCGCGGCCGGCGCCGTCACCGCGAGCGAGAGGGCCACGTCCACCTCCCCCGCGGCAAGCAGCTCGTACGCCTCCGCCGCCTCCACCTCACGGACCCGCACCGAGATCCCCGGCGCCGCCGCCCGCAGCTCCCGCACCGCCGGGACGACGAGCGCGGGCACCGCCGTCGAGAAGGCCCCGACCCGCACCTCCCCCGCCTCACCCTGCGCGTAGGCCGCCAACTCGGCGTCCGCTTGCTCCAGTTGGGCGAAGACCGCCTCCGCGTGCCGCAGCACGAGGTGTGCCGCGTCCGTCAGGCGGACCCGCCGGCCATGCGCCTCCAGGAGCGGCACCCCCAGCTGCTTCGCGAGGTTGGACAGCTGCTGCGACACCGCCGAGGGCGTCATCTGCAGCGTCCGCGCCGTCGCGGTGACCGTGCCCCGCTCACTCAACGTACGCAGGATCTGCAGCTTCTTGATGTCCCACTCGCTCATGGAGTCAACGTACCGACTGGTCGAGAGAGGTGATCCCACCGACCGCACCCCCTACCTCGCCCGCGCCGAGCCCAGCACGACCCCGCCCAGAATCAGCCCCATGCACAGCACCTGCAGCCACCCCATCGCCTCGCCGAGCACCGCGAAGGAGAGCAGGGCGACGCACACCGGCTGGAGGTAGTAGATGACCCCGGCGCGGGCGGCGCCGATGATCGAGATCGCCTTGTTCCAGGCGAAGAAGGCGATCGCGGACGAGACGACACCCACGTACAGGAGCGGCGAGACCGTCCCGACGGTCGGCGTGAAGCCGCCCTGGAGCACAAAGCTCACCACGAACACCGGGAGCAGCATCAGCGCGCCGAGCACGAACGTCGCGAAGAGGAACGGCAGTCCGCCGATCTCCGCGGGCTTCCGCTTGAGCAGCGCGCTGTACGAGCCGAAGGACAGCGCCCCCGCGATCACCCATAGGTCACCCGCCGCGAAGTCCATGGAGAGGGAGCCGCCGGACACCAGGACCAGGACACCCGCGCAGGCGATCAGCATGCCGGTCACCCGGCGCGCCCCGAGCCTGGCGCCGCCGAGGCGTTCGTACACCGCCATCAGGACCGGCGACGCTGCCATGATCATGCCCATGTTGCCCGCGGTGGTGGTGACGCCCGCCTGGTTGACCAGGGTGTTGTAGATGGTGACGCCGAGGAGCGAGGCGAGGAGCAGGAAGCGGAGGTGCTTACGGAGCACGGCCCGTTGCCGCCAGGCCTGGCGCGCCGCGAAGGGCGCCACCGCCACGATCGCGATGATCCACCGCCAGAACGCGTGCTGGACGGGCGGCACGCTGTCGGCGAGGGCACGCGAGGTGACGAAGCTGCCCGACCAGACGACAGTGGCGAGTGCCGCGAGGGCGAGACCGAGGCCGATGGGGCCCGCGGCCCGCTGCGCCTTGCCCGCCGCCGTCGGGCTCGACGCGGTGTGGATGGGGGTCGTCCGGTCCAGGACAGTCACTGATATCCCGTGCCTCTCTCCCGGTGTCCCGGGTCTCCCGGTGGTCCCGGGAACGCACGATCCCCGCCGGGGCACGCACCACCCGGCGGGGATCACTTGGTTGGTTGCGGGACTACCTTCACACCCCCACACCCATCAGGTCCATCGAATCTTTTCGACCTCTCTATTAAGTTCTACTGAATGGAATGGAATGGACGCGTTACTCCCGCCCCCCACCTCAGACCGCAGCCTCCACCCCCCACCCCTCCAACGCCGCCCGCACATCCCCCGCCTCCGCCTCGTCCGCCGCCCACGCCACGTACCCGTCGGGGCGTACCAGCACGGTCGTACGCCGGTCACTCGCCCAGTGCGCCACCACCGCGCGCCCCGCACCCCCGCCCTCCTTGTACTCCACGCCCTCCGGGACGATCAGCACGAACCTGCCCTCGCGCAGGGCCTCGTAGAGCCGCCCCTCCCTGAGCGCGATGTCCGGCGCGCGGTGGCCGGTCATGCGGTGGGCGCCCTTCGGGGCGGGGTACGCGTAGCCGATGCCGGTGATCTGGCCGATCGCCCTCTCGCGGACCGGGCGCACGACGTTGATGAAGGACGCGAGCACCGCGCGCCCGGCGATCGACCACGGGCGCTTGACCATCGCGAGCCGCACGATCCCGCCGCTGCTGCGCAGGACCGCCTTACCGATGGGGTGCCGCTCGGACTGGTAGGTGTCGAGGAGGCCGTCCGAGGCACGGCCCTGGACCGCCGCCGCCAGCTTCCAGCTCAGGTTCACGGCGTCCTGCAGCCCGGTGTTCATGCCCTGCCCGCCCGCCGGGGTGTGGACGTGCGCGGCGTCCCCGGCGAGGAAGACCCGGCCGACCCGGTACGCGGGCGCCTGGCGCTCGTCGCTGTGGAAGCGGGACATCCAGCGCGCGTCGTGCATGCCGTAGTCGCGGCCGAGCGCGAGCCGGGTGATCTCCTTGACCTCTTCGAGGTCGAGGGGCTCGCTGTCGGGGACGTTGTGCGAGCGGTTCCAGCCGATCACGCGGTAATAGCCGTCGGCGAAGGGCGCGATGAAGGCGAAGGCGTCGCCGACCGCGTTCACCGTGAGGACCGACTCGGGCTTCTCGGCGAGCTTCACGTCGGCGAGCACGAGCGAGCGGATGGCGGACTTCCCGGGGAAGGGCAGGCCGATGGCCTTGCGGACCGGACTGTGCAGGCCGTCGGCGCCGACGACGTACGCGGCCCTGTGCGTGCGCGACTCGCCGTCGGGACCCCGGACTTCGAGGCTCACGCCGTCCGCGTCCTGGGTGAGCCCGGTGACCTCGCTCTCGTACCGGAAGTCGACCCCGGCCGCGATCGCCCGCCGCTCCAGGACCTTCTCCACCTCGTACTGCGGCAGGACCAGGAGGTGGTTGTAGCGCGAGGGCAGCTTGTCGAGGCCCACCTCGAGGTGGGCGAAGAGGCGCAGGCGGTCGAGCCTCTGGCCCTTGGCCTCCAGTTCGTCGGCGAGACCGCGCGCGTCGAGCTGTTCGAGGGTGCGGGCGTGCAGCACCAGGGCGCGCGAGAGGTTGCTGATCCCGTGCGGCCGCTTTTCGAGCAGGGTGACGGGGACGCCCGCGGCGGCCAGGTCCCCGGCGAGCAGCAGCCCGGTGGGGCCGGAGCCGACGACGATCACGGCGGGGTTCACGGTGCCGGTCGTGCCCTGTGTTCCGTTCATGGCGGCCTCCTTGTGCCAACAACTGTTGGTCAACGCTTGTTGGCTAACGTAGGGCCGTCGGCATGGACTGTCAACACATGTTGGCCTACGCTTGTTGGCATGAAGGAAAACGCACCCGATCCAGCAACCCGGACCCGGACGAACGTCGAGGGTCCCGCGGCTCCACCCCGCCGCTCCGACGCGACCCGCGGTGCGATCCTCGCCGCCGCCCGCGAGCGCTTCGCCGCCGACGGCTACGAGCGGGCCACCATCCGCGCCATCGCCAGGGACGCGCGGATCGATCCGTCGATGGTGATGCGCTACTACGGCAACAAGGAGGGCCTGTTCGCCGCGGCCAGCGCCATCGATCTGCGCCTGCCCGATCTCACCTCGGTGCCGCGCGAGGCCGTGGGGCGCGCTCTGGTGGCGCACTTCCTGGAGGTCTGGGAGAAGGACGACGTGCTGACGGCGATGCTCCGCGTCGGCATCACGAACACGGCGGGCGCCGAGCGGATGCAGGGCATCTTCAAGGATCAGCTGCTGCCGGTCGCGCGCCGCGTCTGCCCCGATCCGGCCGAGGCCCCGACGCGGGCCGGGCTCTGCGCCTCACAGATCCTCGGCATGGCGCTGACCCGCTATGTGCTGCGATTCCCGCCCGCGCTCGCGCTGTCCGCCGAGGAGATGGCGGACTGGCTCGGGCCGACGGTGCAGCGGTATCTCACGGCCGAGCGGCCATGACACACGTAGGGGGCTCTTCGCCGACATACGCATGCGGTGCGTATGTCGGCGAAGAGCCCCCTACGGAGAACTCGGGAAGCGAAGTGGCCTCAGCCCTTCTTCTCCGGCTTGCGGGACTTGTCGCCGACCATGACGAGACCCGCGATCACCAGGAACAGCACGATGGGCGCCACGACATAGAGGCCGAGCGTGTCGATCACGCTCAGGCCGGGACCCGGGTCGTCGCCGTCGTCGCGCGTGAGCGCGAGCGCGGGGGACGACATGAGCAGCATCATCAGCGTCGTACCGGAAGCCAGGGCGCCGGCGCGCAGGGCATTCTTCTTGTCCACGGTGCCAACGTAGCGAACTGCTAAACGGGCCGCGCGCCCGGGGGTGCCGTACGGGTCCTTTCGCGGGTACGGAAGACCTCCATGAACGCGTGGACGCGTGGTGACGCGGCGAGTTCCTCCAGGGTGACGGGACGGCCCGCGGCGTCGGCGATCGGCAGCCGCCAGTTCGGATACTGGTCCCAGGTGCCGGGGAGATTCTGCGGCCGGCGGTCGCCCACCGCGTCCGGCAGCCAGACACCGATCATGCGGGCCGGGGTGGCGAGCAGGAAGCGGTGGACGGCGCGGATCTCCTCCTGCTCGTGTCCGCCGCCGCCGGGCAGCATCCCGAGGCGCGAGAGCAGCGCGAGCCATTCCGAGACGTCCGCCGCCGCCTCGGCCTGCTCGACGGCCGCCGGACGGGTCAACAGCTTGAGCCTGTCCCGGAGTTGCACGTGCTCGCCGGTGATGCGGGCCGCGGTGGAGGGCAGGTCGTGGGTGGTGGCGGTGGCCAGGCAGTCCGCGCGCCACCGCTCGGGCGGCAGCGGCCGGCCCGTGCCGGCCCAGTCCCGCTCGAACCAGAGCACGGAGGTGCCGAGCACCCCGCGCCGCTGCAGGGTCTCGCGGACGCCGGGCTCGACGGTGCCGAGGTCCTCGCCGATGACGAGGGCGCCCGCGCGGTGCGCCTCCAGAGTGAGGACGGCGAGCATCGCCTCCGCGTCGTACTGGACATACGTTCCCTCGGTGGGCGCGCGGCCCTCCGGGACCCACCAGAGCCTGAAGAGCCCCATGACGTGGTCGATGCGGATCGCGCCCGCGCGGCGGAGCAGGGCGCGCAGGAGGGCGCGGTAGGGGGCGTAGCCGGACTCGGCAAGGCGGTCCGGGCGCCAGGGCGGCAGGCCCCAGTCCTGGCCGCGCGCGTTGAACGCGTCCGGCGGCGCGCCGGTCGACATGCCCGCGGCGAAGTGCCGCCGCTGCGCCCACGCGTCGGCTCCACCCGGGTGCACGCCGACCGCGAGGTCGTGCACGAGGCCGATGGCCATGCCCGCGTCCCGCGCGGAGCGCTGCGCGGCGGCGAGCTGGGCGTCGGTCAGCCAGGCGAGGCGGGAGTAGAAGTCCACGCGGTCCATCAACTCGCGGCGGGCGCGGGCGACTTCGGGGGACGCGGGGTCGCGCAGGGGCTCGGGCCAGGCGTGCCAGTCGGGGCCGTACCGCTCGGCGAGCGCGCACCAGGTGGCGTGGTCCTCCAGGTCGTCGCCGTGCTCGGCCAGGAAGTCGTTGTAGGCGGCGCGCCGGCCGGGGCCGAGCGGGACCTCGCGGATCAGTTCAAGGGCCTGGAGCTTGAGCTCCCAGACCGCGTCACGGTCGATCAACTGGCCCTGCTGGAGGACGGATTCGCGGAGCGCGGCGGCCCGCCGCGTGAGGTCGGCGGCCAGGTCGCGGGCCTCGCCGTCCAGGTGGGCGTACTCGGGAATGTCCTCGATCCGGAGGTGGACGGGGTCGGGGAAGCGGCGCGACGAGGGGCGGTACGGGGAGGGGTCGGACGGCCCGTCAGAAGGCTTCGGGACCGCCGCGTGCAAGGGGTTGACCTGCACGAACCCGGCCCGCAGAGCCCGCCCGGACCAAGCCGCGAGCTCGGCGAGATCACCGAGGTCGCCCATGCCCCAGGAGCGGCGGGAGAGGAGGGAGTAGAGCTGGACGAGAATCCCGTACGTCTTCTCGCGCGGGGGCGGCAGGCGGTGCGGGGCGGCGATGAGGTGGGCGGTGGCTGTCCGGTCGTCCGGGGTCCTGGCTCGGAGCCGGTGTACGCCCGGTGGCAGGGCGGGCGCCGCCCGTGGCTCTGTCGTTTCGCCGCTTCGCGGCGATGTCTTGCGCTCACCCACCCGATTGCCCCGCGGCGCGTCAGCGAAGCCGGAAGGGTCCGCGTCAGACAGCGGCACATCCCACTCCAGCCGCTCCCCCTCCTCCGTCTCCACGCTCAGCCGCGTGCCCGGGGGCAGTCCGGACCAGGGTGGGGCCGCCGCAGGATCGCCGCCCTGCCACATCACCACCGTCGGAGGCAGCAGGCGGGCGCTCAGCTCGGCCTCGCGGGCCGTGAGGGCGCGCCGCACCGCCTCGGGGGTGCTCGCGTCCACGTCCAGGGCGGCCAGGGCCGCGATCACCGCGGCGTCGGTGGCCGGAACCGTGCGGTCCGGGGACGGGGAGTAAGAGGTCGCCACGCCGTGCAGAGCGGCGAGGCGGGAAAGTCCGGTGAGATCGGTGGGCGCTGTGGTGGGGCCCCTCGCTCCGGATGGGGCCATCTAGACCCCCATGTAGGCCAGGCCCGACGCGGTGCCGGAAGAGGTGGGCTCGCTGGTCAGCGGGGCGGCGTCGGCGAGCGGAGGCTCGCTGGTCAGGGGTGCTGCGTCGGCCAGCGGGGGCTCGCTGGTCAGGGGCGGCTCGAGGCAGCCGCAGGAGCAGGATCCGTCCAGACCGGAGTCCGGTCCGGAGACCTGTTTGGAGAGAGCGGAGAGAAGAAGATTCGCGGAAGCGGGCACGTAAGGCTCCATTGTCAGGGGGCAGGTGTCAGGGGCAGGTCTTCGGCAGCCCTACCCAGTGCACGGGATCGCAGACATATCCGTTGTATGAACGTGCGCGCACTCACATTCGTTTCCCTGAGTGGGGGGTCGAACGCAAGATCTTCCTTCCTCCCACCTTTCGGTACCCCCGTCCCTGCCCCCGTCGCGGCAATACATTCCGGCCCCGCCGGATCTCGACACCTGATCCACCCACATGCCCGACGTCCGACCGGCACGGCGGAAACGGCGGGCCCACGCGGCGAACTCCGCGTATGTCACAGGGAAGAAAACCCCCACAACACCCACGGCCGTTGACACCCCCACCACGCGAGTGGTGGGCTCAGTGACACCCTGAGACAACTGACGCACCACACGTGATCACCGGTACGAAGGACACGAGGAGAGGGCCGTGCAACTGCGGCGCAGGAAAGGCGCGGCCGCCATCGCCGTCGCCGTCATCGCGGGCGCACTGTCCGGTGCCCCCGGCGCCGTCGCCGCCCCAGGCCTCCCCGGAAAGCCCGGCGCCCCCGCGACCTCCCCGGACGACGACCGGGAGAGCGACGGCACCCTCCCCCCGGTCTGGCCCCGCCCCCAGGCGATGACCACGGCCGGGACCCCGGTCACCGTCACCGACGAGGTCGTGCTGGCCACCGGCGAGGACCCCGACCCGTACGCCCTGGACGCCCTGCGCGCCCTTCTGTACGACGCGGGCGTCCGCGAGATCACTGAGGTCAGGGACGGGGGGCAACTGCCCGCGGGCGGCGGGAAGCTCGTCATCCGCGCCGAAGGCGCCGCCGCCGACCAGGCGCTCCGTACCCTCGGCGCCCGCCCCCGCGGTGACCTCCCCAACGGCGGCTACCGCCTCGCGGTGGGCCGGATCGGCGGCCAGGACACCATCGCCCTCGCGGGCGCGGGCAGTGACGGCCTCTTCCACGGCGTGCAGACCCTGCGCCAGTTGCTCACCAAGAGCAGCGGTGGCACCACCGTCCCCGGGGTCCAGATCCGCGACTGGCCCGGCACCGCCGTCCGCGGCATGACGGAGGGTTTCTACGGCACCCCGTGGACCCGCGAGCAGCGCCTGGACCAGCTGGACTTCATGGGGCGCACGAAGCAGAACCGCTACCTCTACGCCCCCGGCGACGACCTCTACCGCCAGGCGCGGTGGCGCGAGCCGTACCCCGCCGAGCAGCGCGCGGACTTCCGTGCCCTCGCCGAGCGGGCCGAGCGCAATCACGTGACGCTCGCCTGGGCCGTCGCCCCCGGCCAGGCCATGTGCATGTCGTCCGACAAGGACATCAAGGCCCTGAACCGCAAGATCGACGCGATGTGGGCGCTCGGCGTACGCGCCTTCCAGCTGCAGTTCCAGGACGTCAGCTACAGCGAGTGGCACTGCGCCGCCGACGCCGAGGCCTTCGGCTCGGGGCCCGATGCCGCCGCGAAGGCGCAGGCGCGCGTCGCCAACGCGGTCTCCGCGCACCTGGCCGAGCGCCACCCCGGCGCGAAGCCGCTCTCGCTGATGCCCACGGAGTACTACCAGGACGGCTCCACGGAGTACCGCGACGCCATCGCCGCCCGCCTCGACGAGGGTGTCGAGGTGGCGTGGACCGGCGTCGGCGTGGTCCCCAAGACCATCACCGGGCGTGAACTGGCGGGCGCCCGCAAGGCGTTCGGCTCGCATCCGCTGGTGACGATGGACAACTACCCCGTCAACGACTTCGCGCAGGACCGTATCTTCCTGGGCCCCTACACCGGCCGCGAGCCCGCCGTGGCCACCGGCTCGGCGGCGCTGCTCGGCAACGCCATGGAGCAGCCCTCCGCCTCGCGCATCCCGCTGTTCACCGCCGCCGACTATGCGTGGAACCCGCGCGCCTACCGCCCGCACGAGTCCTGGCTCGCCGCGATCGACGACCTGTCGGGCGGCGACGCGAAGGCCCGGGGCGCCCTGCGGGCCCTCGCGGGCAATGACGCCTCGTCCGTCCTCGGCGCCGACGAGTCGGCGTACCTGCGTCCGCTCATGGACGACTTCTGGCGGGCGCGCACCACGACGGACACCGCCCGCGTCGAGAAGACCGGACAGGCCCTGCGGGATGCCTTCACCGTGATGAAGGAGGCTCCGCGACGCCTCGCCGACAGCGACCTGGACACCGAGGTGGGCCCCTGGGTGGAGCAGTTGGCGCGCTACGGGGAGGCGGGCGAGACGGCGGTCGACATGCTGCGCGCGCAGTCCTCCGGCGACGGCGCCGCCGCCTGGCGCGCCTCGCGCACCCTGTCGGGGCTCCAGAAGGACCTGAAGGCCTCCCGGGTGACCGTCGGCAAGGGCGTCCTCTCCCCCTTCCTGACGCGGGCCCAGAAGGCGTACGGGGCGTGGGCGGGGCTCGACGGTGAGCAGGCGTCGGACCACGCGACGGTCCGTTCCCCGCGCGCCCGCCCCCTCACGGCGGTGACGGCGCTGACCGACCCCGGCACGAAGGGCAGCATCGAGGCGCACGTCCCCGGCGAGGGCTGGCGCCGCGTCGGCGCCCTGTCCGGCACGGGCTTCACCGAGGCCAAGCCGTCCTCGCCCAAGGGCACCGCCCTGCGGGCCGACGCCGTCCGCGTCACGGTCTCCGAGGGCACCGTCCGCCATGTCGTCCCCTGGTACGCCGACGCCCCCGCCGCCCGCTTCTCCCTGGCCCGCACCGAGGCCGACGTGGAGATCGGCGGCGGCCCGCAGCGGATCACCGCGGAGCTGACGTCCCTGCGCCCCGGCGCCGTACAGGGCAAGGTCACGGCGAAGGCGCCCAAGGGCGTGCAGGTGCGCACCCCGGAGAAGTCGACGCTGCCGCGCGGCACACGTGTGGACGTCCCGGTCGACGTCACCGTCCCGGCCGGCACGCGCGCGGGGACGTACGAGATCCCGGTCACCTTCGACGGCCAGACCCGCACGGTGTCGGTCCGCGCCTACCCCCGCACGGACGGCCCCGATCTGGCGCGCGGCGCGAAGGCGTCGTCGTCGGGCGACGAGACGAAGGACTTCCCCGCGTCGGGCGCCAACGACGGCGACCCGAAGACCCGCTGGTCCTCGCCCGTCGAGGACGGCGCCTGGTGGCAGATGGAGCTCGCGGAGCCGGTGCGGCTCGGCCAGGTCGTCCTGCGCTGGCAGGACGCGTACGCGGCGGGCTACCGCGTGCAGACGTCCGCCGACGGCAGGACCTGGCGCACGGCGGCCACCGTCAAGGACGGCAAGGGGGGCCGCGAGTCGGTCCGCATGGACGCCCGCGACACCCGCTTCGTCCGCGTCCAGGGCGACAAGCGGGCCACCCGCTTCGGCTACTCGCTCTGGTCGGTGGAGGCGTACGCCGTGGCCGCGGCCGCCGAGGACTGACGGCGGCCGACGGCCACGCTCGGGCCCCGTGCGGGCGGCCACGTACAACAGAGCCCGGATCGATTCCTAGGCAGAGATGCCATCGATCCGGGCCATCGCGTCGTCCGCGCCGAACGGCTGCAAATACGGCAGCCAGCGCGGATCCCTGTGCCCGGTCCCGATGATGCGCCACGCGAGCCCCGAGGGCGGCGCGGGCTTGTGACGCAGGCGCCACCCCAGCTCCAGGAGATGACGGTCCGCCTTGGTGTGGTTGCAGCGGCGGCAGGACGCCACCACGTTCTCCCAGGCGTGCTGACCGCCACGGCTCTTCGGAATGACGTGGTCGACGCTGGTTGCGACGCCACCGCAGTACATGCACCGACCGCCGTCGCGGGCGAAGAGCGCCCGCCTGGTCAGAGGAACGGGCCCCCGGTAGGGGACCCGGACGAACCGCTTGAGGCGGACCACGCTGGGTGCGGGGACAGTGCGCGTTGCGCTGTGCATGAAGGCGCCGGATTCCTCGAGGCAGAGAGCCTTGTTCTCCAGGACGAGGACGAGCGCGCGGCGGAGCGGTACGACGCCCAGAGGCTCGTACGACGCATTGAGGACCAGGACGTGCGGCACGGATGCCTCCTATTACGCCGGCGGCGCGTGGCTCGCGCCGGGACGATCTGTAGCCAGTCTCCCCTCATGCCTGGTCCAAGCGCCACCATGTGCTCGTAACGGGCTCGGAGTGTTTTCGACCACACATGTACAACACCCTCATCTTCCCCAGGTGAGCACCGTCTCTCCCTCGAACATCACAACGATCCACACACAATGCCCCGTTAGTGTGGTGTCTCTGCCCGGTGCATCTCCTGGGCAGGCCGCTATGCCTGGAGGTACCTGCCGTGTTCCTGTCCGCTCTGTCAGCAGCCGGAACGGACCCGGACGACAAGTCGACGCCGAAGCCCCCGACCCTGGAAGACGCCCAGGAGCACGCGACGAACGCCGCGAGCTGGGTGGAGCAGAACTGGTCGGCGTGGCTGGGCATCGGGCTCCGCATCCTGCTGATCGTCGCCGTGGCCGTCGTCCTGCGCGTGGTCATCCGGCGCTCGATCACCAAGCTCATAGAACGCATGAACCGCACGGCCCAGTCCGTGAACGGCACCGCGCTCGGTGGACTTCTTGTGAACGTGGAGCGCCGCCGCCAGCGCTCGCAGGCCATCGGCTCCGTGCTGCGCTCGGTGGCGTCGTTCCTGATCCTCGGCACCGCCGCGCTCATGATTCTCGGCACATTCCAGATCAACCTCGCCCCGCTGCTCGCCTCGGCGGGTGTGGCGGGCGTGGCGATCGGTTTCGGCGCCCGCAACCTGGTCACGGACTTCCTCTCCGGCGTCTTCATGATCCTGGAGGACCAGTACGGCGTGGGTGACTCGATCGACGCGGGCGTGGCGTCCGGCGAGGTCATCGAGGTCGGCCTGCGCGTGACCAAGCTGCGCGGCGACAACGGCGAGATCTGGTACGTCCGCAACGGCGAGGTCAAGCGCATCGGCAACCTCAGCCAGGGCTGGTCCACGGCGGGTGTCGACGTCACCGTGCGTCCGGACGAGGACCTGGAGAAGGTCAAGGCGAAGCTGGTCGAGGTCGGCGAGACCATGGCCAAGGACGAGCCGTGGAACGAGCGCCTGTGGGGCCCGGTGGAGGTCCTCGGCCTGGACAGCGTCCTGCTCGACTCGATGGTCGTACGGGTCTCCGCGAAGACGATGCCCGGCAACGCCCTCGGCGTGGAGCGCGAGCTGCGCTGGCGCATCAAGCGGGCCTTCGACGCGGCGGGCATCCGCATCGTGGGCGGCCTCCCGCTCCAGGCCACGGAGGAGGCGGCGGCGGACCCGTCGGCAGCCGTGGCGGCCCCCTCCGCCTACGCGTCCGCGACCTCCCCGCAGTCGCTCGCGGCCTCCCCGATCACCCCGCCGCCGAACCTGTCGAAGTAGCGGTACGCAGCCGGGTCACAGGGAGCGCCCGGAGGCTGCCAGGCGCCCCGGGTGCCGCGTCCGGTAGCTGTCGGCGTCCAGGGTGACGACCTCCGCGTGGTGGGCCAGGCGGTCGACCGTCGCGGAAGCCGTCGCACCGTCGCCGAACACCTCGCCCCACTGGCCGAGCGCCAGGTTGCTGGTGACGATCAGCGACGCGCGCTCGTAGCGGTGCGAGACGAGCTGGAAGATGAGACGGGCGACCTCGGAGTCGAAGGGCACGTAGCCGATCTCGTCCACGACGAGCACCGGATACGCGTCCAGGCGGGAGAGCTCCTTGGCGAGGCGGCCCGCGGCCTTGGCGTCCGCGAGCCGGGCGCCCCACTCGGCGGCGGTCGCGAACAGCACCTGATGTCCGGCCTGGCAGGCCCGTACGCCGAGGGCGGCCGCCAGATGCGTCTTGCCGGTGCCGGGCCCGCCGAGCAGCACCACGTTGACCTTGCGGGCGACGAAGTCGGCCTTGCCGAGGCGGGTGATCACCTGCGGCTCGGGCGCCCGCAGCCGTCCCTCGTCGAACATCTCCAGGACCTTCCCGGCAGGGAACCCGGCGGCCTCGATCCGCTCCTGCGCGCCCGTGCCCGCCCCCGCGTGCGGCTGCGCGTCGTGCCCGCCGTCCCGCTGGACCGGGATGGCCACGGCCCGCGTCTCCTCTTCCCCGTGCCCGCCGCGCGCCCTCGCCTCCTGCGCCGCCATGGGCCCGGACATGTACGCGAGGATGGCCGCCGAGGCGATGAAGGCCATGTGGATGACCGTGCCCCAGAGCAGGTCGTGCCGGGGCGTGTGGTGCACGTCGACGAACATCTGGAGCAGGTGCACCGACGAGATCCCCACGATGGCCGTGGCCAGCTTGACCTTCAGCACGTTGGAGTTCACGTGGGAAAGCCATTCGGGCTGGTCCCGGTGGCCCTGGAGGCCGATGCGCGAGACGAAGGTCTCGTATCCGCCGACGATCACCATGATCAGCAGATTGGCGATCATCACCACATCGACGAGCTTCAGGACGGCCAGCATCACGTGCGTCTCGTCCGCCTGCCCGCTGACGACGTGGTGGACGAGGTGCCACAGCTCGTTGAAGAACTTGTAGACGTACACGCCCTGAGCGGCCACCAGGCCGAAGTACAGGGGTGCTTGGAGCCAACGGGTCGCGAAAAGGGCACACCCCAGGGTGGTCATGTTCGGTGGGGACGAGGTGGAGCGGGACACCGGACCTCCATCAGCCGTAAGGCCCGTCATTCTCCTGGCTCGCCGCCGACAATCTGAATTCGTGCCACCCGTTGGGATTAATAGAAATCCAGTCAGACAACACCGGCCGGACCCCACCCGCGTGCCGACGCCGCGGAAGCACTCCGCGCAACACCAGCCCCCGCCAGGTAACGAGTTGGTTGCCGCGGGGGCGTCCGCTATTGACGGCCTGTTCAGGCCAGCCGTACGGTCCTCACGAATTGGAAAGTTTCCTAACAGTTAGCGGCCGACCGAAGTAAGGTGACGTCATGGCAGCAGCGGGCAGCACTCCGGGCACCCCGAGCGTCCTGCGTGCCATGAACGACCGGGCCGTGCTTGATCTCCTCGTCGTGCACGGACCCCTCACCCGCACCCGCATCGGCGAGCTGACCGGGCTGTCCAAGCCCACCACCTCCCAGCTCCTCGGGCGTCTCGAAGCCGCCGGGCTCGTGCACACCACCGGCAGCCTGAGCGGCCGGCCGGGGCCCAACGCCCTGCTGTACGAGATCGATCCGGGCGCCGGCCACGTCGCCGCGCTGTCCGCCGACCCCACCGGGATCACCGCGCTCGTCGCCGACATCACCGGCACCGTCCTCGGCAAGGAGCGCGTGGAGGCCGAAGCCGTCGCCGAGGACGTGCGCCACCGCACCGCCCAGCTCGTCGCGGAGGCCGTCGACGGCGCCCTGCGCCAGGCGGGGCTCGGACACGAGGACCTGCGGGCCGCCGTCATCGGCACCCCCGGCGCCATCGACCCGCACACCGGCGCCCTGCGGTACGCCCCGCACCTGCCGGGCTGGCACTCAAGGACGCTGCGCGACGATCTCGCCGCCGTCCTCGGCACCCCAGTCGTCATCGAGAACGACGTGAACCTGGCCGCCGTCGCCGAGCAGTACGAGGGCGCCGCCCAGGACCACGACAACTACGTGCTGACCTGGCTCGACGAAGGCGTCGGTGCCGCGATCGTGCTCGGCGGCACCCTGCTGCGCGGCGCGACCGGCGGCGCGGGCGAGATCGGCTACATGCCGCTGCCGGGCGCTCCACTGCTGCGCGGCGACACGCGGGGCGGGGGCGGCGGCGGCTTCGAGAGCCTCGTCTCCGCGTACGTCGTACGGGAACTCACCGGCGGCGGGGCGACGTTGGCGCAGGTCATGGCCGACGACGCCGCGCTCGCCGAGGTCGCGCGACGGATCGCCACCGGCATCGCGGCGGTCGTCGCCGTCGTCGACCCCGAACTCGTCGTGCTCTCCGGCTCGGTGGCCCAGGCGGGCGGCGACAAGCTGCGCGCCCGGGTCGAGGAGGAGCTGACCGGGCTCGCGCTCCCCCGTCCGCAGATCCGCATCAGCGAACTCGACGGCGACCCGATCCTCACCGGCGCCCTGCGCTCGGCCCTCACCCAGGCCCGCGACCAGGTCTTCGATACGGCCTGAGCGAGCCCTCCCCCCTCGCCCGGTCCCCCCTCAACTCCCCTCTCCGTAAAGGAAGTCCGCCATGCCGCGATGGCGCATGCCCACCTGCGCGTCCGCGGCGCTCGCCGCAGCCGGTCTCCTGCTCTCCGGCTGCGCCAACCCGAGCGTCGGCAGCGCGAACGACGACCCGACCGAGCCGGTCACCCTGAAGTTCTGGCACGGCTGGTCGACGCCCCACGAGGTCAAGGCCGTCAACGACAGCATCGCCCGCTTCGAGAAGCTGCACCCGAACATCGACGTGAAGGCCACCGGGAACGTCTCCGACGAGACCGTCAACCAGGCCCTGCGGGCGGGCGGCGACAAGGCCCCGGACGTGGTGTCCTCCTTCACCACCAACAACGTGGGCCAGTACTGCGACTCCGGGATGTGGGCGGACCTCGATCCGTTCATGAGGAAGACAGGTCTGGACAAGAAGAAGGTCTTCCCCAAGACGCTTCTCGACTACACCAGTTACCGCGGCAACCAGTGCGCCCTGCCGCTGCTCGCGGACGCCTTCGGCATGTACTACAACAAGGACGCCTACAAGAAGGCGGGCATCGAGCGGCCCCCGCGCACGATGTCCGAGTTCGAGGAGACCGCCGAGAAACTGACCGTGCGCAGCGGCGGGAACTCGTACAAGCAGGTCGGGTATCTGCCCAACTTCCGCTTCTACCAGAACAGTCCGGACCGCCTCTTCGCCCAGTGGGGGCCGAAGTACTTCGACGCCGAGGGCAACTCGCGGCTCGCGGAGGACCCCTCCACGTACGACTTCTTCAAGACCGCACGGCGACTGGCCGCCGTACAGGGCGGGTTCCATGACCTGGAGCGGTTCCGACTGACCTTCGGCGACGAGATGTCCAGCCAGAACGCCTTCCTCACCGGCAAGGTCGCCATGCACCTCGACGGCGAGTGGCGCGGCCTGATGCTGGACGAGGCGAAGGCGAAGTTCGACTGGGGCGTGGCCCCGCTGCCCGTCCCCGACGACCAGGCCGAGACGTACGGGCGCGGCTTCATCACCGGCACCGTCGCCGGCATCGCGCACAGCAGCAAGCACCAGAACGCCGCCTGGGAACTCGTACGGTTCCTGACCGCGGACACCAAGCAGGTCGTGAACTTCGCGAACGCCATCCACAACGTGCCTTCCACGTTCGCGGCGCTCAAGTCCCCCGACCTGGACGCCGATCCGACTTTCCGGACCTTCTTCGACATCCTGGAGAACAAGCACAGCAAGGCCCTGCCGCCCTCCGTGAACGGCGGCGCGTACGTCGTCTCGCTGGGGGATTTCTCCTACTCGGTGGAGGCCGGACGCGTCGGTGATCTGCGCAAGGGCCTGAAGAAGCTCGACGAGCAGATCGACGCCGACACCCTCCAGTCGAAGAGCTGAGCTGAGGACCCCGCCATGGCCATGACCCTCTCCCATCCCGCGCGCCGCAGACTGCGCACGCTCGGCTTCCTCTCCCCCTGGCTGGTCGGCTTCAGCGTCTTCTTCGCGTACCCGCTGATCGCCACCGTCTACTTCTCGTTCATGCACTACAACCAGATCAAGGAGCCCTCGTTCGTGGGCCTCCGCAACTGGAAGTACGTGTTCGACCAGATGCCGCTGTTCGGGCCCGCCCTGTGGAACACCCTCTGGCTGGTCGTGATCATGGTGGCCCTGCGGGTGGTCTTCGGGCTGTCGCTCGGGCTGCTGATCACGAAGATCAAGACGGGCCCCGGGCTCTTCCGCACGGCCTTCTACATCCCGTACCTCGCCCCGCCGGTGGCCGCCACCGTCGCCTTCGTCTTCCTGCTCAACCCGGGCACGGGCCCGGTGAACGAGATCCTCGGCGCGGTCGGGATCTCCGGGCCCAACTGGTTCAACGACCCGGACACCGCCAAACCCTCGCTCGTGCTGCTCTCCCTGTGGGGCATCGGCGACCTCATGGTCATCTTCATGGCGGCGCTGCTCGACGTCCCCAAGGAGCAGTACGAGGCCGCGGAACTGGACGGCGCCGGGGCGTTCGCCAAGTTCCGCTACGTCACCTGGCCCGCGATCACGCCCATCGTGATGTTCGCGGTGGTCACAGGCGTCGTGCAGACCATGCAGTACTACACGCAGGCCCTGGTCGCGGGGAAGGTCGCCTCGGGCGTCAACATCGGCCCCGGGTCGGTCATCCAGCCCGGCTACCCCGACCACTCGACCCTCACGGTCCCGCAGCTCGTCTACCAGATGGGCTTCCAGAACTTCAACACCGGCGCCGCGTGCGTGCTCTCGCTCGTGCTCTTCGCCATCGCCATGGCCGTCACGCTGCTCCTGATGCGCAAGCGCTCCGGGCTGCTCTCGGCGGAGGACTGAGGACTCATGACGACCACGACTCTCCCCGCACCCACCACACCCGCCTCCGCCGCCCCGAAACAGCGCGGACCCGCCGCTGCCCGCGCGCGCCGCAAGCGGACCCTGCACTGGATCGCCGTGCACAGCGTGGCGATAGCCGTGGCGCTGCTGTTCGTCCTGCCGTTCGTCTTCGTCTTCCTGACGTCGGTGATGAGCGACTCGCAGGCCATGAGCGGCGACCTGTGGCCCGACTCCTGGCACTGGTCCAACTACAAGGCGGTGTTCGAGACCCCGGGCTTCCTGGACTGGTGGCGCAACTCGCTCATGTACGCGGGCCTCGGCACCCTCTTCACGGTCTGCTCGGCGATCCCCGTGGCGTACGCGCTGGCCAAGTTCCGCTTCCGCGGCCGGCGCACCGCGATGCTGCTCGTCATCTCCACGATGATGCTGCCGCCGCAGGTCATCGTGATCCCGATGTACCTGGTGTGGGCCCAGCAGTTCCACCTCTCGGGCACGCTGTGGCCGCTGATCATCCCGATGGCGTTCGGCGACGCGTACTCGATCTTCCTGCTGAGGCAGTTCCTCCTCACCATCCCCAAGGAGTACATCGAGTCGGCCAAGGTCGACGGGTGCGGCGAGTTCCGCACGATGGTCAAGATCGTCGTCCCGATGGCCAAGCCCGGCATCGCCGCCATCGCGCTCTTCCAGTTCTTCTACTGCTGGAACGACTACTTCGGACCGCAGATCTACGCGGCCCAGAACCCCGGTGCCTGGACGCTCAGTTACGGCCTGGAATCCTTCAAGAGCGCCCACAGCGTCAACTGGAACATGACCATGGCGGCGACCCTGCTCGTCATGGCGCCGGTCATCATCGTCTTCTTCTTCGCACAAAAGGCCTTCGTCGAAGGCGTCACCCTCACCGGAGTAAAGGGCTGAGAACCGATATGAAGCTCGCAGTGGTCGGCGGAGGGTCGACCTACACACCCGAACTCATCGACGGATTCGCACGGTTGAGGGACACCCTGCCGATCGAGGAGCTCGTCCTCGTCGACCCCGCCGCGGACCGCCTCGAACTCGTCGGGGGCCTGGCACGGCGCATCTTCGCCAAGCAGGGCCACCCCGGCCGCATCGTCACCACGTCCGACGTGGACGCGGGCGTCGCGGACGCCGACGCGGTCCTGCTCCAGCTGCGCGTCGGCGGGCAGGCGGCCAGGCAGCAGGACGAGACATGGCCCCTGGAGTGCGGCTGCGTCGGCCAGGAGACCACCGGCGCGGGCGGCCTGGCGAAGGCCCTGCGCACGGTCCCGGTCGTCCTCGACATCGCCGAGCGCGTACGCCGCACCAACCCGAACGCCTGGATCATCGACTTCACCAACCCCGTGGGCATCGTGACGCGGGCGCTGCTCCAGGCCGGGCACAAGGCGGTCGGCCTGTGCAACGTGGCGATCGGCTTCCAGCGGAAGTTCGCGAAGCTGCTCGACGTGGCGCCGGGCGAGGTGCACCTCGACCACGTGGGCCTCAACCACCTGACGTGGGAGACGGGCGTACGTCTCGGAGGCCCCGGCGGCGAGGACATCCTGCCCAAGCTGCTCGCCGAGCACGGTGACGCGGTCGCCGCCGACCTGCGCATGCCCCGCGAGATCGTCGACCGGCTCGGCGTCGTGCCCTCGTACTACCTGCGCTACTTCTACCAGCACGACGCCGTGGTGGAGGAGCTGAGGACCAAGCCGTCGCGCGCCGCCGAAGTGGCCGCGATGGAGCGTCAGTTGCTGAAGATGTACGGCGACCCGACGCTCGACGAGAAGCCGGAGCTGCTCGCCAAGCGGGGCGGCGCCTTCTACTCGGAGGCGGCCGTGGACCTGGCGGCCTCGCTGCTCGGCAACGGCGGGAGCCCGTACCAGGTGGTGAACACCGTCAACGACGGCACGCTGCCGTTCCTGCCGGACGACGCCGTGATCGAGGTGCAGGCCACGGTCGACGGCGCGGGAGCCAAGCCGCTGGCCGTGCCGAGGCTCGACCCGCTGTACGCGGGGCTCATCGCCAACGTCACCGGCTACGAGGACCTGGCGCTCCAGGCCGCGCTGCACGGCGGGCGCGACCGCGTGTTCAAGGCGCTGCTCGCCCACCCCCTGGTCGGCCAGTACGCGTACGCGGAGCAGCTCACCGACCGCCTCATCGCGCACAACCGGGAGCACCTGGCGTGGGCGTAGGCATGAGCGTGCTCGCGATCGACGCGGGCAACAGCAAGACCGACGTCGCGGTGGTCGCGGCCGACGGCACCGTCGTCGGCGCGGCCCGCGGCGGCGGGTTCCAGCCGCCCCAGGTCGGTGTCGAGGCCGCGGTGGACGTCCTTCAGGAGGCGGTGACGCGGGCCCTGACCGAGGCGGGCACCGACTCCGTGGGGCATGTGTCCGCCTGCCTCGCCAACGCCGATCTCCCGGTGGAGGAGCGGCAGTTGGCGGCTGCCCTGCGCCGCCGCGCGTGGGGCCCTTCCGTGGACGTACGCAACGACACCTTCGCCATCCTGCGGGCCGGACTCCTGGAGGACGCCGAGCCGCGGGGCGTCGCCGTGGTGTGTGGGGCGGGCATCAACTGCGTGGGCATGCTGCCCGACGGGCGCACGGCACGCTTCCCCGCCATCGGCCGGCTCTCCGGTGACTGGGGCGGCGGTGGCGGCCTGGCCGAGGAGGCGCTCTGGTACGCGGCGCGGGCCGAGGACGGCCGCGGCGAGGCGACCGCGCTGCGCGAGGCGCTGCCCGCCCACTTCGGCCTGCCCAGCATGTACGCGCTGATCGAAGCCCTGCACCTGGGCTCCATCGCTCCCGTACGGCGGCACGAGCTGACGCCGGTGCTCTTCGCGACGGCGGCGTCCGGCGACGCGGTGGCGCGCGCCCTGGTGGACCGGATGGCCGACGAGGTCGTCGCCATGTCGACGGTGGCCCTGGAACGCCTCGACCTGCTCGGCGAGGAGACCCCGGTACTCCTGGGCGGCAGCGTCCTCGCCGCCCGCCACCCCCAACTTGACGACCGTGTACGGGCGTTGCTGGCCGACCGGGCGCCCAAGGCGGTGGCGAGGGTGGTCGTCGCCCGCCCCGTGCTCGGCGCGGCGCTGCTCGGCCTCGACCAGGTGGGGGCACCCACGGACGTGCACGCGCGCGTGCGGGAGCACTACGAGGCGGGGGCTTACTGAGGGGCCTTCCTGAGGGGCCTCGGGGCCCCTCAGCTACCCCGCCGCCCGGAGTTCATCGGCCCGGCAGGGAACCGATCCGCACAGAATCGCGTATTCAAGGGCAGGGGTGGTGCGCGATCTTCGCTTGATCCGGACAGGATTCGCATGATCCGGACAGGTCTACCGACGCGGCGATCAGAACAAGATCCAGTCAAGACCTGTGCGGATGTCGGTCCCTGCGGCGATACTTGCCGCCGTGCACTTCTTCCCGCACCGCGCACTCCGGGCGGAAGTGAACGTCCGATGACCAAGGGGGAGGTCGAGGTCGAGGTGACACACCCGCCGAACGGCAGCGCCGCGCCGCCGGGACAGGCCGCGCCGACGATGCCCGTCGTCCCGCCGCAGGCAGGGCCGGACCCCGCGCCGTCCGCACAGGCCGTGCCGGGCGCCGCGCCCCGCAGGCCCGCGTGGATCGAGGGCCGGGACCGGCTGCGCGCGGCGGCGACGACGGAACCGGGCAAGCTGCGGATCATCGGCGCCCTCCTCGCCCTGCTCGTCGTGGCGTTCGGCGCGATCACCACCTGGCAGATGTCCGACCGGGCGGCCGCCGCGGACAGCGTCCTGAACCGCAGCCAGCCGCTGAGCGACGACGCCGCCGCCATCTACCGCTCCCTCGCCGACGCCAACACGGCAGCCTCCAGCGGCTTCCTGGCGGGCGGCCAGGAGCCCGCCGAGGTGCGCGACCGGTACAAGGCCGACATCGAGCGGGCCTCCGAGAAGCTGGCGAACGCCGCGTCGAACGCTGGCTCGGGCTCGTCGGCCGCCGCCTCGGTGAGCAAGCTGAACAAGCTGCTCCCCGAGTACACCGGCCTGATCGAGCGCGCCCGCGCGAGCAACCGCCAGGGCCTGCCGCTCGGCGGCGCCTATCTGCGGTACGCGAACGACAAGATGCAGACCGAGATGCTCCCGGCCGCCGAGCAGCTCTACACCGCGGAGAAGCAGCGGCTCAACAGGGACTACGAGGACGCGAAGCCGTACCCCTGGTTCGCCATCGCGCTCGGCCTGCTCGCGCTCGGCGTCCTGGTCTGGGCCCAGCGCCGCAACTACCACCGCACGAACCGCGTGTTCAACCACGGCCTGGTCGCCGCGACCGCCGCGGCCACGGTGGTCCTCCTCTGGCTCGTCGCCGGTCACACCTTCGCGCGCTCGGGCCTCAACGACTCGTACGACAACGGCGTGCAGTCCCTGAACGTCCTGAACGACGCCCGCATCAGCTCCCTCAAGGCCCGCAGCAACGAAAACCTCACGCTGGTCAGCCGGGGCGCGGAGACCGTCGAGGTGGGCGCGGAGAAGGAGATCAAGGACAAGTTCGACGTCGCCTACCAGGCACAGATGAAGCAGCTCGGCAGCGCCGACAGCGGTCTGCTCGGCAAGGCCGTGGACGTGGCCGACAACTACGCGGGCGAGAACCCCGTCAGGGAGGCCGCGAAGAACGTGTCGGTCTGGAAGGACCGGCACAAGACCGCGCGGGACAGCGACGACGCGGGTGACTACAAGGGCGCGCTCGCCAAGGTCGTCGGCGACAAGGACGACGAGCCCACCGGTGAGTGCTTCGACAACGTCGACGAAGCACTCGAAGCGGCGCTGACGCACGAGCGGGCCGAGTTCCAGCAGGCCGCGAAGGACGGCAAGGGAGCGATGAGCGGGCTCCCGGTGGGCGCCGCCGTGCTCGCGGTGCTCGCCGCGGTGGGCGCCGTGCTCGGCGTCGGGCGCAGGCTGTCGGAGTACAGGTGAGAGGGGGCGAGCGGACGATGCGTACGCGAGGACTGGCGAGGATGCGCGGCTGGGGTGGAGCTGCCGCCATGGCGGTGGCCTGCGCGCTCACGGGCTCCCTCGTGCTCGTGCTGCCGGAGGCGGGCGGCGCGGACGGCTCCGGCAAGGACGGGAGCCGGGCCGGCCACGGCTCGTCGGCGGCCGCGCCCGCGCGTGCCGAGGAGTGCGAGGCCCCGGAGGAGAGCCTTTCGCCGGACGACAAGGGCGGCCCGACGATCGAGGCCATCCGCAAGCGCGACGTGAAGAAGCTCATCGTCGGCGTCGACCAGAACAGCTACCGCTGGGGCTACCGCGACCCGAACAAGAAGACGGGGACGCTCGAAGGCTTCGACATCGACCTCGCCCACAAGATCGCCGAGGAGATCCTCGGCGACCGCGACGCCGTCCTGTTCCGCGCCATCCCCACCAACCAGCGTGTGAAGGCGATACAGAGCGGCCAGGTCGACATGGTCGTGCGCACCATGACGATCACCTGCGAGCGGGAGAAGGACGTCACCTTCTCCACCGCGTACTTCAAGACGGGACAGCAGGTCCTCGCCCCCAAGTCCTCGGACATCACCGGGTTCGACGACTCGCTGGACGGCAAGAAGGTCTGCTCCGCGAAGGGTTCCA
Source organism: Streptomyces sp. NPDC055099 (assembly GCF_053607685.1). Taxonomy (NCBI): domain Bacteria; kingdom Bacillati; phylum Actinomycetota; class Actinomycetes; order Kitasatosporales; family Streptomycetaceae; genus Streptomyces; species Streptomyces sp. NPDC055099. Next base: position 881,313 of record NZ_JBSGUA010000001.1, read on the forward strand.
CGGCACTGACCCAGCTGGAGGAGCTCAAGAAGAAGGGCCTGGATGCCGACATCGGTACGACGGTGCCGAACCAACTCGACTGCCTGGTAAGGCTCCAGCTCGGCGAGGTGGACGCCGTCGTGACCGACAGCGCGCTCGCCGCGAGCCAGGCCGCGCAGGACCCGACGGTCGAACTCAAGGGCGACGCACCGCTCAACACCGAGTACTACGGCGTGGCGATGAAGAAGCCGGAGAACGGCGGGGACGACCTGGTGCGACGGGTCAACCAAGTCCTCGAGGACTACCGCGACGACAAGAACGGCTGGCAGAAGTCGTACGACAAGTGGCTGAAGCCGGGCCTCGGCGAATCGGCGGGACCGCCCGCACCGAAGTACAGCGACTGATCCTGACATGTACGGCAACGCAGAGCGGAGAGGTGATCGATGAGCGTCGCGGGACCCCCCGGTCCGGTGATGGACCGGGACGAGGTGGACCGTGCGCTGGCGCGCCTCGACGCGGAGCACGAGGCGATCGAGACCTCGCTGCTCGCCCTCCAGGATCACGCGGGCCGCCGGCTCCTCGAAGGCGCCGCTCTCACCGGCACCACACAGGAGCGCTGGCAGACCACCGAACAGCGCATCACCCTGCTCTGGGCGTACTTCGACGCGTATGCCGCCGCCCTGCGCACGGCGCACGAGGTGCGGGCCCGCAGACGCTGGCCCAACCGGGACGATCTGGTGGAGCTGACCGAGCTGCTGCGCGGTGAGAGCGTCACCGTCGCCGGCGGCGCCGCCCCCGCGCCGTCGGCCTCGATCACCGGCCCCGCCAAGCTCACCGAGCGCTTCACGCTCATCGACCTCGTCACCCGGATGAACGACCTGTACGCGCACTCGCTCGACATGGTCGTCGCAGCCGACGCGGTCTGGTCCGCGCTGCCCGCCCGGATCGACCTGCTGGCCGCCGAACTGCACCGCACCCGCCGGCTCGCCCACTCCGTGGGAGTACGGCCGGGCGAGCACCCGGCGGGCGACGACCTGGAGCGGATCACGTCGGAGCTGACGCTCCTGCGCGAGCAGGTCGTGTCCGACCCGCTGGCCTTCTGGCAGCCCGCACAGGGCAGTTCGGCCCCCGGCGGCGGCCGTCCGCACACCGAGCGGTACGACCGCGAGGCCCGCGCCCTGGAGGACGTACGCCGCGAGATCGACGCGGTGCTCACCGTCCGGCAGGACGCGGAATTGCGGCTGGGCAGGCTCCGGGACGTGCTCTCGCGTGCGGACCGCACCCTGGCCGAGGCACGCTCGGCGCGCGGCGAGGTCCTCGCGAAGATCGCGGCATCCGAGGTGCCCGCCGTCAGCGGTCCCTCGACCGCGCTGCAGGAGCAGCTCGCGATGGCGTCCGACTACCGCAGGCACGCCCAGTGGCACCGCCTGTCCCCGCTCCTGGAGTCCCTGGAGGAGAAGGCCGAGGACGAACTCATGCGCGCCCGTGAGTCGTTGACGGCCGTCACCCAGCCCCTCGCGGTCCGCGCGGAGCTGCGGGGCCGCCTGGACGCCTACAAGGCCAAGGTCTCCCGCCTGGGCCACGCGGAGGACCCGCTCCTGGTCGAGCGGTACGACGCGGCGCGCCGGATGCTGTGGAGCGCGCCCTGCGATCTGCGCGTCGCCGAACAGGCGGTGCTTCGTTATCAGCAGGCGGCGGCCGAAGTCCTCGCATCGAGGGTCCCGCAACAGGGCGGTCCCACCGACCGGAGGGGGGAAGCATGAGTGAGCAGCAGAAGTGCCAGCGACCCGGATGCACGGGGTCGTACGAGGACGTGGGCGGCGGCGAGCTGTACTGCGACACCTGCGGCCTGGCCCCGGTCGTCTCCCCGACCGGCCTGGTGTCCTCTCCCCCGACCGGCATCACCGGCGGCGGCAAGGGCTCGGGCAGCAGCAGCTCCCGGTCCAGTTCGCGTGCCTCCTCCCGCTCGTCGCGGTCCCAGTCCTCGCGCAGATCGGTGTCGGGGCGGCTCTCGCGCTCCCTCTCCGGCAGCTCCACGTCCCGCTCGGTCTCGGTGCGCAGCTCAGGGCCGTCCGCCGGCACCTCCGCCCGCAGCAGGCTGGGCGTGGGCCTGGTCCTCGTGCCCGAGGTGCCGCGCCCCGATCCGCGCCAGGCGGTGCAGAAGAACCCCGAGGTCCCCGAGCGCAAGCGCTTCTGCTCCCGTTCCGACTGCGGGGCGCCGGTGGGCCGCGCGCGCGGCGACCGGCCGGGGCGCACCGAGGGGTTCTGCACCAAGTGCGGCCACCCGTACTCGTTCGTGCCGAAGCTGAACCCCGGCGACATCGTGCACGGTCAGTACGAGGTCGTGGGCTGTCTGGCGCACGGCGGACTCGGCTGGGTCTATCTCGCCGTCGACCGCGCGGTCTCCGACCGCTGGGTGGTCCTCAAGGGCCTGCTCGACACGGGTGACCAGGACGCGATGGCCGCCGCGATCTCCGAGCGCCGCTTCCTCGCCGAGATCGAGCACAGCAACATCGTCCGCATCTACAACTTCGTCGAGCACCTCGACCAGCGCACGGGCTCCATGGACGGCTACATCGTCATGGAGTACGTCGGCGGCAAGTCCCTCAAGGAGATCGCCAACGAACGCCGCACGGCGCAGGGCAAGCGCGACCCGCTGCCCGTGGAGCAGGCCTGCGCGTTCGGCATCGAGGCCCTTGAGGCCCTCGGCCATCTGCACAGCCGCAATCTCCTGTACTGCGACTTCAAGGTCGACAACGCGATCCAGACCGAGGACCAGCTCAAGCTGATCGACATGGGCGCGGTCCGCCGCATGGACGACGACGAGTCGGCGATCTACGGCACAGTCGGCTATCAGGGCCCCGAAGTCGCCGAGCTGGGCCCGTCGGTGGCCTCCGACCTCTACACCGTGGCGCGCACCCTGGCCGTGCTCACCTTCGACTTCCAGGGCTACACGAACGTTTTCGTGGACTCCCTGCCGGACCCCGACAACATCGAGGTCTTCCGTACCTACGAGTCGTTCTACCGTCTCCTCGTGCGCGCCACCGACCCGGACCCGGCCCGCAGGTTCGCCTCGGCGCAGGAGATGGCGGAGCAGCTCACCGGTGTCCTGAGAGAGGTCGTGGCCCTCCAGACCGGGCGGCCGCGTCCCGCGCTCTCCACGCTCTTCGGGCCCGAGGTGAAGGTCACGGACACCGAGCTGTTCGCCGAACTGACCGGCGATGTCTCGCACTTCGGGGCACGTGCGCTGCCCCTGGGACGGCGCAAGGGGCGCGCGGAACTGACCTCGGGCAACGGCCAAGGCGCGGGCAACGGCCAGGGCTCGGCCAACGGCACCCCGGCGATCACCGCGCCGCCCGTGCCGCCCGCCGCTCCCCCGGCCCGCATCGTCCGGCCGCTGGACGCCCCCGCGACGGCGCTCGCCCTGCCGGTGCCGCGCGTCGACCCGGACGACCCGAACGCCGGGTTCCTCGCCGGGCTCATGGCGTCCGCGCCCGCCGAGCTGATCACCGCGCTGCGGGCCGCGCCCACCGACTCGGTGGAGCTGCGGCTGCGCGGCCTTCGGGCCCGCCTCGCCATGGGTGAACCGGAGCCCGCCGCACAGGCGTTGACCGAGCTGGAGATACAACATCCGGACGACTGGCGGGTGGTCTGGTACCGAGGCGTCGCCTCGCTGGCGACCGGCGACCACGAGAGCGCGGCACTGTCCTTCGACGCGGTGTACGACGCGTTCCCCGGCGAGCCCGCCCCCAAGCTGGCCCTCGGCGTCTGCGCGGAGGTCCTGGAGCAACTGGACAACGCCGCCGAGTACTACCGCCTCGTGTGGGCCACCGACCCGAGCTACGTCAGCGCCGCGTTCGGCCTGGCCCGGGTGCAGCTCGCAGCGGGTGACCGGCGCGGTGCCGTGCACACCCTGGAGTCGGTGCCGGAGGCCTCGATCCACTACACCGCGGCCCGCGTCGCGGCGGTGCGGGCGAGGCTGCGGCACCGTATGACCTTGGACACCGCGCCGTCACCCGGCGCGCTCTTCCTCGACGATCTGACGGCCGCGGCGGGGCAGGTGGAGGCCCTCGCGGGCTTCGGCCTCGACGCGGTGCGCCGCGAGCGGCTCTCCACCGAGGTCCTCGGCACCGCGCTGGACTGGGTACTCTCCGGTAGGCACCCTGGTCACGCTTCCGCCCCGCCGGCAGCACCCGCTGCACCGGCAGGCGGTTCGCGGACCGTGCTGCTCGGCAGCGACCTGGACGAGCGCGGCCTCCGGTTCGGCCTGGAGCGCTCGTACCGAACGCTTGCCCGGCTCGCACAGGGTGGCGAGGAAAGGATCGAACTGGTGGAGCGGGCCAACCGTTTCCGCCCTCGGACGTGGGTGTGAAGATGTCGCAGATGCACCAGCAGACTGCCGGGGCAGGTTCCACGTGCCCCGGCTGCGAAGAACCGCTGGAAGCGGGTGACCTGTTCTGCGGCGCGTGCGGTTACGACCTGTCGGCGCGGCCGGCCGGGTCCGACGACCGTCCCACCGTCGCGATGAACGGCTCGTCTCCGGCGCCGTCCTCCGGGGCGCCGTCGCAGTGGCCCGTCGCCCCGGACGTGGACAGCTCCGACATGCCGGTGCCCGCGCACCTGCCCACCGATCTGCCGGTCACCGAGTCGTCGGGCGGTGAACTCTCCCCGAACGCGGGGCAGGTACGGACGGACGCCCCCGCGGCCCGCCCCGCCGAGCCGGACGAGTACCCCCTGCCGGCCCCCGGCGCCCAGCCGGAGCCCGAGCCCGCCGACCCCCGCACGGCCCTGCCCGACCCCACGCCGCCCGCGGGCACCAAGCTCTGCGTGGCGTGCCGTTCGGGCCGCGTGGACCCGGACGGGTACTGCGAGAACTGCGGGCACGCGCAGCCGCGCGAGCGCGACCACATGGAGCAGGAACTCGACGCGGTCGCCGCGGTCAGCGACCGGGGCCTTCGCCACCACCGCAACGAGGACGCGTTCGCCATCTCGTCGACCGCGCTGCCGGACGGCTCCCCCGCCGTCGTCGCGATCGTCTGCGACGGCGTCTCGTCCGCGACCCGCCCCGACGAGGCCTCGCTCGCCGCCTCACGCGCGGCGAACGAATCGCTGCTCGCCGCGCTGCCGCTCGGCACGCACCCGCAGCAGGCCATGCACGACGCGATCCTCGCGGCGTCCGACGCCGTCAACGCCCTTGCCGCCGAGCCCACTCAGGCCAGGGAGCACTCCCCGCACCAGAACGCCCCCGCGTGCACCCTCGTCGGCTCGATCGTCGCCGGTGGTCTGCTGGTCGTCGGCTGGGTCGGCGACAGCCGCGCCTATTGGGTCCCGGACGACCGCAGCGGCCCGACGGCCCGCCTCACCGAGGACGACTCGTGGGCCGCGCAGATGGTGGCGGCGGGTCTGATGAACGAGGCGGAGGCGTACGCGGACGAGCGCGCACACGCCATCACGGGCTGGCTCGGCGCCGACGCGTACGAACTGGAGCCGCACACCGCTTCCTTCAAGCCGGACCGTGCGGGTGTAGTGGTCGTATGCACCGACGGGCTCTGGAACTACGCGGAAGCGGTGGAGGACATGGCACGGGCCGTGCCCGTCGACTCCGCCGAGCGCCCGCTGCACAGCGCCCAGGTCCTGGTCGGCCACGCACTGGACGGCGGGGGCCACGACAACGTAACAGTGGCGATTCTGCCGTTCCGTCTCGTGCCGCAAGGGGCAGGATCCGCCTAGTGACGGCCCCCTGGGCGGGGCCTGCCACGCGCACGTGTCACCCGCCGGCTTGGGGAAGCCGGCGGGAACGTCTAGGGGGAGCAGAAATCCATGGCCAATTTCTCGAAGTCGAACGTGCCGCAGTTCTCGGTCGACGTCTACCAGAACGAGTACCTCCCGGAGGGCGGCCGCGAGGTCAACGCGATCGCCACGGTCACCTCGACGGGCGGTGGCACGGTGGGGTCCGCGGTGAGCGCCCCGCACCTCTACTCGATGGGGCAGACCCCGGACGCGGCCGTGGCGATCATGGTCGACTGTTCGGGCTCGATGGACTACCCGCCGACGAAGATGCGCGGCGCCCGCGACGCCACGGCCGCCGCCATCGACGCCGTACGTGACGGAGTCCACTTCGCGGTGATCGGCGGCACCCATGTCGCCAAGGAGGTCTATCCGGGCAACGGCCGCCTCGCGGTCGCGGACGCGGCCACCCGGGAGCAGGCCAAGCAGGCGCTGCGCAAGCTCAGCGCGGGCGGCGGCACGGCGATCGGCACCTGGCTGCGCCTGGCCGACCGGCTGCTGGCCTCGGCCGATGTCTCGATCCGGCATGGGATCGTCCTGACGGACGGCCGCAATGAACACGAGTCACCCGAGGACCTCCAGGCCTCCCTCGACGCCTGCGCGGGCCGCTTCACCTGCGACGCCCGCGGTGTCGGCACCGACTGGGAGGTGAAAGAGGTCACGGGCATCGCGTCCGCCCTCCTGGGCACCGCCGACATCGTCGCCGACCCCTCGGGCCTGGCCGCCGACTTCACGCAGATGATGGAGGCGGCGATGGGCAAGGAGGTCGCCGACGTCAGCCTGCGGCTCTGGACTCCGCTGGGTGCGGAGATCAAGTTCGTCAAGCAAGTGGCGCCCACGGTCGAGGAGTTGACCGACCGTCGCACGGAGGCGGGGCCGCGCGCCGGCGACTATCCCACCGGGTCCTGGGGCGACGAGTCCCGCGATTACCACATCTGTGTCGAGGTGCCGAACGCCGAGCTCGGCCAGGAGATGCTCGCGGCCCGTGTCTCGCTGATCGTGCCGCAGCCGGACGGCAGCGCCCAGACGCTCTCGCAGGGCCTGGTGCGGGCCGTGTGGACGGACGACATGGCCGCGTCGACGTCGATCAACCCGCAGGTGGCGCACTACACCGGCCAGGCGGAACTGGCCCAGGTGATCCAGCAGGGGCTCGACGCGCGCAAGTCGGGAGATATGGACGGAGCCACGGCCAAACTGGGCCGTGCCGTCCAGCTCGCCAGCGCCTCGGGCAACGAGGACACCGCGAAGCTGCTTTCGAAGGTGGTCGACGTGGTCGATGCCGTGGCAGGTACTGTTCGATTGAAGGCGAGGGTTGCCGAGGCCGACGAGATGACTCTCGAGACACGGTCGACGAAAACCGTTCGCGTGAAGAAGTAGCAGCAGCCATACCCTTAACAGCCCCATAGCAGCACGTACGGCCCTCAGGGCCGGAGAAGGAGAGGGGGAAGCGCCGACATGCCGACCTGCCCGAACGGACACCAGTCGGGTTCCGACGACTGGTGCGAGGTCTGCGGTCACCGCATGGCCGGTGCCGTGCCCCCGCCGCCCCCGCCCCCGGCCGCTCCCGGTTACGGCTACCCGCCGCCGGGCCCCGGCCAGAACGGCGGATACGGATACCCCCAGCAGACCCCGGGGCACCCGCACCCGTCGGCCGTGCCCGACCAGGCCGCCGAGCCCGAGCTCTGCCCGCAGTGCCGCACGCCCCGCGAGGCGAACGCGCCGTTCTGCGAGGAGTGCCGCTGGAACTTCCTGACGAACACGGCCACCTCGTACACCCCGGCCGCCCCGCACCCGCCGACGCCGAACCCGGCGCAGCAGTTCCAGCAGCCGCCCGGCCGGCCGCCGCACGGCACCCAGCCCGGCCAGGACCCGTTCGGCTACCAGGGCTCGCGGCCCTCGCAGATGAACCGGCCCGCCGAGCCGATCCCGCCGTTCGACAACGGCAACCCGTCCGGTCAGGCACCCCCGCCGCCCTACGGCGGCGACCCGTCGGGCCGGCCCCCGCAGTCGTTCCAGCAGCAGGGTCCGCCGGCTCCGCCCGCCTTCCCGCAGGAGACGGGCACCCCGCCGCCTCCCGGTCCGGGTCCCGGCGGCCCGTCCTTCGGCGGTGGCAACGACGACTGGGTGCTCCCGCCGCCCTCGTCGTCCTCCCCGGGTCCCGGCGCTCCTGGTACGTCCGCTCCGGGCCCGGGCGCTCCGCAGGCTCCCGAGCAGGGCGAGTGGGGTCAGCAGCAGGCCCAGCCGCCTCAGCAGACGCAGGCGCCGCAGGGGCCTCCCGGCTATCAGGCGGTGCCAGGGCCCAGCACCGGCACGGTCTCCTGGTCGGCGACGATCGGCCCGGACCGCGAGTACTTCATGGCGATGATGCACCGCAGCGGTCCCGAGGCGTCGGGCCTGAACCTGCCCGCGTACTCGCCCGAGCAGCAGCGTCCGCTGGCCGGCAACCAGATCACCATCGGCCGCCGCCGGCACTCCACCGGTGACACCCCGGACATCGACCTGTCGGTGCCGCCGGAGGACCCGGGCGTCTCGCACCAGCACGCGGTCCTGGTCCAGCAGCCGGACGGCAGCTGGGCGGTCGTCGACCAGAACTCGACCAACGGCACCACGGTCAACAACGGCGAGGAGCCCATCCAGCCGTTCGTCCCCGTGCCGCTCCAGGACGGCGACCGGGTGCACGTGGGCGCCTGGACGACGATCACGATCCGCCACAGCTGAGGCTGAGTCGTCCGGTCGGGGTTTCCTCATGCGAGAGGCCAGGCGTACGGCCCATCGGGGTCGTCCAGCCAGGCCCACTCGTGCGGCCCGCTGACGGTGACCCCGAACCGCTCGCGCACCGGCCGGTCCTCGCGCTGCCACAGGGCGAGGGCCTCATACGGGTCGAGGCTGCCCGCGGTCAGCTCCAGCAGGAAGCGGAAGAGCTCGTTCTGCAGGGCCCTGCGCGGCAGCCCCCCGAGGTGCTGCTCGTGCGGGGCCCTTCTGCCGCCGCCCCGCAGCGGCACGAAGTACGCGGGAGTGTGCAGGAAGCGGCCCTCCGCGTGCTCGGCGTCCCGCACCGTGAGGGCGATCAGGCCGGTGGCCAGCGGGGCCAGGATGCGGGCGCCGGGGCGGCACTGGGCCAGCCAGGGCCGCGGCAGCGAGGCCAGGGTGCAGGTCGCGATGATCCGGTCGTACGGAGCGCGCTCGGGGCACCCCGCGGTCCCGTCACCGGTGACCACGGCCGGGTGGTACCCCGCGGCCGTCAGATGCCGCCGCGCGGACTCGGTGATCTCCGGGTCCAGGTCGACGGTGGTGACGTGCTCCTGGCCGACCCGGTGGGCGAGGAGCGCCGCGTTGTAGCCGGTGCCCGCGCCGATCTCCAGGACGTCGCAGTCCCCGTCCCGCAGATCCAGCTCGTCCAGCATCTTCGCCATCAGGGAGGGCTGACTGCTGGACGAGAGGAGCTCCCCGTCCCGTACGCGGGTGGCGAGCGGGACGTCCGCGTAGGCGCCGCGCAGCCAGCGTGCCCGGCGCGCGGGGTCGGGGTCCTCGCCCCAGAGGCGTTCGTGTCCGCCGCCCGATGACGTGACGTAGTAGTACGGCACGAACAGGTGCCGCGGGACCTGTTCGAAGGCGGCGCGCAGTCCGGGGTCCCGCGCCCAGGCGCCGCCTGCTTCGATCTCGCGCACCAGGGCGGCTCCGGCCTCGGCGGCGAGGAGCGGGTCGACTGTGGGTCCCATATAGCCACTGTGCTGCGGTATGGCCCGCGATGCGAGCGGCAGGACGTACCGATCCGGAGGAGATCGGTCCCGGTCCGGTGGAGATCGGTCCCGGTCCGGAGGCCGACGGACGCGGCCCGGAGGCCGGATGATCGCGGTCCAGTGGCCGGCGGTCGCGCTCCCGTGGCCGGTGGCGGTCCTAAGTCTTCCGTCCTCGGTCGTCCCGTCTGAGACCATGGACGGTGTGATAGAGATCCCGCGCGGCACGCTTCAAGAGCAGACCTTCTACGAACAGGTCGGCGGCGAGGAGACCTTCCGGCGCCTGGTGCACTTCTTCTACCAGGGGGTCGCGGAGGACCCGCTGCTGCGACCGATGTACCCCGAGGAGGACCTGGGCCCTGCCGAGGAGCGCCTCGCGCTCTTCCTGATGCAGTACTGGGGCGGCCCCCGCACGTACAGCGACAACCGCGGCCACCCCCGGCTGCGGATGCGCCACGCCCCGTTCACCGTCGACAAGGCCGCGCACGACGCCTGGCTGAAGCACATGCGTGCCGCCGTCGAGGAGCTGAAGCTCTCCGAGGAGCACGAGCGGACGCTGTGGAACTACCTGACGTACGCGGCGGCATCCATGGTGAACTCCGAGGGCTGACGGCTCTCGGCGCGCCTTTCGGTGACCCTGTGGAAGGACCCTAGGCCGGGGTCACCGAGAGGCCGCCGGCACCGGACCGGCGCACGGCGATCGACCCGTAACTGGTGCGCAGCCGCAGCCACGGTCCGGAGGACAGCAGGTCGAGCGTGTCCCCCCGCAAGAACCCCAGGGCCTGCGCGGCATGCGCGGCCCGCACGGGCAGGCCCGTGTCCCCGATGGTCCGGGACCAGATCTCCCGCCCCAGCCGGTCGAGTTCGGCCCGCACCCGCCGCTCCTGCGGCAACTCCTCGACCCGCGACTTGAATTCGGCGACCGCGGCCGCCACGAGGCCCCGCACCGCGTCCGCTTGCGGAAGCCCGCGCTCGGGCTGCCAGCCGCCGCGCGGCGGAAGCACACCGGCCCACGGCGGCCCGGTCACGGCCTGCGGCACGAGGACCACTCCGGCCGACGCGACGGACTCCGCCGACTCCCCCACGGATTCGAGGAGTTCACCGGCGGAGACGGTGACGTCGAGGGAGGCGTCGAGCCCGTGCTCGTACGGCTTCGCGAGGCGCGCCGTACGGATGGCGAGCACCTCGAACGACGGCGGCCTGCCGAAGACCGCGAGCGTGTCGCCCGCCGCCTGCAGCCGGACCGCCGCTGCCTTGTCGTAATGGATGAGCCGGGCCAGGAAGGCGGCGAGATCGCCCGCCTCCCCGGCGTCGGCCAAGTGCAGCTGCGCCGTCATGCGACGAGCGCCTCCGAACTTCCGGCGGCGTCGCCGTCGTCGTCCATGTAGGTCAGGAGGACGGCCTTCTCCTCGGCGGTGATCCGCCGCGGGCGCTGCGCCTCCAGGTTGAACGGGACGACGATCGTCGAGGCCCGCACGTACACCTGGTCGGGGTCCTTGACCTCGTACGAGATGGTGAGCGAGGCCGCGCCGATCTTCGTCACCCACGACTCGATGGTCACCGGCGAGTGCCGGTGGACCAACGGCCGTACGTAGTCGATCTCATGGCGGGCCACGACGGACCCGCCCGAGAACGACGGGCTGCCGTCCCCCGGTGCGAGCCGGAACATGAAGTCGATCCGCGCCTCTTCCAAGTACCGCAGGAAGACGGCGTTGTTGACGTGCCCGAAGGCATCCATGTCCGACCACCGGAGGGGGCAGCTGTAGATATGCCGGCTCATGACGGTCTCAGCCTCGGGTGAGCTTCTTGTAGGTGGCGCGGTGCGGACGGGCCGCGTCGGCGCCCAGACGCTCGACCTTGTTCTTCTCGTACGACTCGAAGTTGCCCTCGAACCAGTACCACTTGGACTCGCCCTCGTAGGCGAGGATGTGCGTGGCGACTCGGTCGAGGAACCACCGGTCGTGGGAGATGACCACGGCCGCACCGGGGAACTCGAGCAGCGCGTTCTCCAGCGACGACAGGGTCTCGACGTCGAGGTCGTTCGTCGGCTCGTCGAGGAGGAGCAGGTTGCCGCCCTCCTTGAGGGTCAGCGCCAGGTTGAGGCGGTTGCGCTCACCACCGGAGAGCACTCCGGCCGGCTTCTGCTGGTCCGGACCCTTGAACCCGAAGGCGGAGACGTAAGCCCGCGAAGGCATTTCAACTTGCCCGACGTTGATGTAGTCGAGCTCGTCGCTCACGACGGCCCAGAGGGTCTTCTTCGGGTCGATGTTGGCGCGGCCCTGGTCGACGTAGCTGACCTTGACCGTGTCACCGATCTTGATGCTGCCGGAGTCCGGCTCTTCGAGACCCTGGATCATCTTGAACAGCGTGGTCTTGCCCGCGCCGTTCGGACCGATGATGCCGACGATGCCGTTACGCGGCAGCGAGAAGCTCAGGTCATCGACAAGAACCTTGTCGCCGAAGGCCTTCGACAGATTCTCGACCTCGACGACGATCGACCCGAGACGCGGGCCCGGCGGGATCTGGATCTCCTCGAAGTCCAGCTTCCGCATCTTGTCCGCCTCGGCGGCCATCTCCTCGTAGCGCGCCAGACGCGCCTTGGACTTGGCCTGACGCCCCTTGGCGTTGGACCGCACCCACTCGAGCTCTTCCTTGAGGCGCTTGGCGCGCTTCTCGTCCTTGCGGCCCTCGACCTTGAGACGCGTGGCCTTCTTCTCCAGGTAGGTGGAGTAGTTGCCCTCGTAGGGGTGGGCGCGGCCGCGGTCGAGCTCGAGAATCCACTCGGCGACGTTGTCGAGGAAGTACCGGTCGTGGGTGACCGCGACGACTGCGCCGGCGTACTTGGCGAGGTGCTGCTCCAGCCAGTTCACCGACTCGGCGTCGAGGTGGTTGGTGGGCTCGTCGAGGAGCAGCAGGTCGGGCGCCTCGATGAGGAGCTTGCAGAGCGCGACGCGGCGCTTCTCGCCACCGGAGAGGGTGGTGACGGGCCAGTCGCCGGGCGGGCAGCCGAGGGCGTCCATGGCCTGCTCGAGCTGGGCGTCGAGGTCCCACGCGTTGGCGTGGTCCAGGTCCTCCTGAAGCTTGCCCATCTCTTCCATGAGCGCGTCGGAGTAGTCGGTCGCCATGAGCTCGGCGACCTCGTTGAAGCGCTTGAGCTTGCCCATGATCTCGGCGGCGCCGTCCTGGACGTTCTCCAGAACGGTCTTGCTCTCGTCGAGCTGCGGCTCCTGCATGAGGATGCCGACGCTGTAGCCGGGCGAGAGGAAGGCGTCACCGTTGGACGGCTGCTCGAGACCGGCCATGATCTTCAGCACCGTGGACTTACCGGCGCCGTTGGGGCCCACGACACCGATCTTCGCGCCAGGGAGGAAGCTCAAGGTGACATCATCGAGAATCACCTTGTCGCCGTGCGCCTTGCGCGTCTTGCGCATGGTGTAGATGTACTCAGCCAAGAGAAACCGTCCGGCAATCAGTGAGTGGGCAGATACACCCCATCTTGCCTGACGGCCACCTACCGGGGGAAACCAGTATGGCTGGGGGGCCGTGACCTGGGCGTTTACCAGCGGCTTGGGTAGTTGCGTCGCCACTGGCTGTCACCCTGCGGTACTCCAGGCGTGAGACTTCACTGTTCGCCGGTGAGAGATAGCAGCAACGGGGCGACGGTGTCGCCCGCGTCGGCCGATCTGGTCCAGTGGTCCCTGGCGGCTGTGCCATCGCCGACTGCATGGAGTGCCAGGCCGACGAAGTTCAGCGCGTCTGTGTCTCCTTCTTCCTGTCTCAGGGCTTCGCAGGCGGTTCGGCGCCTCTCCGGGGCCGGATCGAGGAGGGTGCTGCATCGGGCGGCGATGGGGAACCCACGGGTGTCGGCGGCCTCCAGCAGTTCGCGTGCCTCGTCCCAGCGTCCGTCTAAGGTGGCGAGTGCGGCCAGGCCGAGAAGTGCCGCTCCGATCAGTTCATTCGTTCCGTCAGACCTGTCGATGACCGTCCGCCATGCCTCGACAGTGCCGGCCTGGTCTCCTCGCCGCGCCCGCAGGACACCCAGTTGGAACACGGCATCAGTGCTTCCGGAGTCTGCGGCCTTGCCGAGCCACGCCTCAGCGGCCTCTGTATCCGGCGGATCAAGCAGGCTGGACAGCAGATGGCCCAGGTTGAGGTAGGCGTCGGTGTTACCGGCAGCGGCGGCCTTCTGGTACCACTCCTGGGCGCCGTCCAGGTCCGGGGGATCGAGCTGGGTGGACAGCAGATAACCCAGGTTGAACATGGCATTCTCGCTTCCGGCGGCGACCGCCTTCAAATACCATTCCTGAGCGCCGTCCAAATCCGGCGGGTCAAACTTTTCGGCCAGAACATGTCCCAGGCTGTTCATGGACTCGGTGTGTCCGTCGGCGGCGGCGCTTCGATACCAATTCATGGCACCGTCCAGGTCCGGCGGGACAAGCTGGGTGACCAAAAGGTTGCCGAGGTTGTTCATGGCATCGGTGTCACCTGCGGCGGCGGCCTTTCGATACCACTCCTGAGCACCTTCCAGATCCGGCGGATCAAGCTTGTCGGACAGCAGATAACCCATGTTGTTCATGGCACCGCTGTGTCCGTCCGCGGCGGCCTTTCGATACCAATTCATGGCGCCGTCCAGGTCCGGCGGATCAAGTCCGTTGGACAACAGGTGGCCCAGGTTGAACATGGCACCGAGGTGATCAGCGGCGGCGGCCTTCAGATACCACTCCTGAGCACTTTCCAGATCCGGCGGATCAAGCTTGTCGGACAGCAGGTTGCCGAGGTTGTTCATGGCATCGGTGTCACCCGCGGCGGCGGCCTTTCGATACCACTCCTGAGCACCGTCAAAGTCCGGCGGATCAAACTCTTCGGACAGCAGATAGCCCATGTTGTTCATGGCCCCGCTGTGTCCGTCCGCGGCGGCCTTTCGATACCAATTCATGGCGCCGTCCAAGTCCGGCGGATCAAGTCCGTTGGACAACAAGTGGCCCAGGTTGAACATGGCACCGACGTGATCAGCGGCGGCGGCCTTCAGATACCACTCCTGAGCACCCTCCAGATCCGGCGGATCAAGCTGATCGGACAAGAGGTTCGCCAGATTGAACATGGCATCGGCGTGTCCGGCGGCGCCTGCCTTGCGATACCACTCCATGGCGCCGTCCAAGTCCGGCGGAACCCGCCGAAGGGACAGCAGATAGCCCAAGTTGGCCATGGCGTCGACATGGCCGGCGGCAGCGGACTTGCGCAACCACTTCTCGGCACCATCCAAGTCCGGCGGATCGCGCCGGAGCGACAGCAGATTCCCCAGGTCGTTCATGGCATCGACGTGGTCAGCATCGGCCGCCCTGCGGTACCAACTCTCAGCACCGTCCAGATCCGGCGGGTCGATTTTGCTCTCCAGGAGCACCCCGTAACTTCGCATGGCTGACGCATTGCCTCGATCAATGGCTCGCTGATACCAGCGACGAGCCAGATCCAGATCGATGGGTGAAGTCTCGTTGGCGAAAAGCCAGCCAAGATTCCGCATCGAAAGTGCATCGCCCGCTTCAGCGGAAATGAAGAGAGCCGCCAACGACATCTCGACGTTTCCGCGGTTGTAAGCGGCAGTGCCGATCAGGGCGGCAGTGCTGTCTGCGTCGGTCGCGGAAAGCCCACGACTCCAGAACCAGTTGGGTATCGGACGGGATTCGCCACTCCGGCCGTCGTCATGATCGACCAAGTAGGGGTACGGGACATACCGCCACGTCATGTCATCCGGACGCTCGACGAGCAGAGCGGCTACTCGCCCTGTGGTCCGGCCATCCGGATCCTGCGGCGGAGTCCGGGCTTCCTTGATGGCATGGGTGAACTCCGCAGCCTCGGGATCGAGGTGGCCTGCGATCTCCCGTACGTACTCCTTGGCCAGGTCTCTGAGGACATGCTCCGGTACAGGGTGCGGTACGCCGATGCGTTCCCAGTCGATCGCTGCCTGGAGCACCGCGCGCAACACCGGGAACGCGTCCGTGTACTGACGCAGCAGGGCAGGCGCGCCCGCCAGTTGTTCGGCCAGGCCGTACCGGGTCAGATCCAGGTTGGGGTAGCTGGCGGCAGCGGCAGCCTGTTCTTCCGGGTCCGCGCTGGTCGGCTTGAGTGCAATGGTCGTGGGCGCGGCGTTGTCGAGAAGCTGACGGGTTCCTGGCGTCAGATCCGCGTGCTCGTTGAGCCGGGCCCGCTCTTCCTGCCGGAGCGTCGCCAGCACGATCGTGGGCCCCGGCCGCTTGCCCAGTTCCGTCAGCCTGGTCGGCGTCAGGGCGCTTTCGCCGACCAGGTAGCGCTGCAGGTCATCCAGCCAGATCACCAAGGGCCACGTGCTGGCCGCGATACGGGGGTGTGCGATCAGGTCTGCCAGTCGAGCCGGGTCAGGTTTCGCGAGGCGGGCTTGCGGCCAGACCACGCGGAGGCCCTCGAACGCGGTGCGGGTCTTGCCTGCCTTGGACGGGCCTACCAGGAGCACCAGTTGGCCCGGGCTCGCCAGAGCCTCAAGCAGGCGTCGGTCTACCTGCCGGGCGGTGCGCGGCACGTACGGATCGTGGTCACCGTGCCGATGGCTGTCGCCGTACTCGGTTGGGTCGGCCCCAAGTTGGTACGGGGTCAGGTCGGCCACCACAGGCAGATCGCCGTGCTGACCCAGCAATTCGACCAACCCGGACAGTTCCTCCGCGGCCCCGGTCGCAATCGGTACCGCATTCTGGTCATTGACGCCGAGCGCGGTCGCGATCAGCCGGGCGCGTGTGCCGCGGGCGCGTGCGAGCCGGTCGACCGGAACCACGACAAGCGGGTTGTTGCCCAGGTAAGGCCGATGCTGGACCACGTGCCCCAAGGCGTATCCCTGGTGGAAGACGAGCGCCCCCGACAGGCCGCCCCACGGCGACGTTCGCGTGGTCTGCTCGCGACCGACGTGCCGCGGAGGCTGCACCGCCCCGAGCTTTTCGTCTCGCAGGACAAGGAAGTCGGCCCCGGCACCTCCGCCCTCGCCCTGCCGGATGAAGCCGCGCACCTCGGCCGACCGCACGTCCATGTCCGGCTCCAGCATGTACATCGGGTAGCCGATCACCACGCAGTCGGTCAGTTCCCCGGACTGGCTGCGATCGACGCGCGCGAACAGGGGAGGGCCCCAGTCTGCGCCCGCCCAGGGCACGTCCTCCAGGGTGAGCAGCGCCACGTCCAAGCCCCAGCTGCCGTGCACGAACGCGGCTCCGTGAGATGCGGTGACGCGGGCGACCGGGGCGGTCTGCCATTCGTTCCGCGCCCAGCGGCGCACTTCCAGACGCGGCGTCTTGCCCCGGTTGGGGTCGTCCACCGTGCAATGCCACGCGGTCAGTACTTCGGTGGGCGTAACGAGGAACCCTGATCCCCATCTTTTTCGCCCGTCGGGCAACTCCGCGACCACAGCGGTCACCCGCTCCAGCGGAACTTGTTTGAAGATCACCGCTCACCCCCGTGTGATCTCTGCGCTCCCCGGCCTTCGACTGAGGCCTAGTCCTCGTCCTCAGGGCCGGAGTCGACCTCCGGCAGCTGGTTTCGACCGTGGGCGGGAGGGACGGGGCTGGTATGCCCTGCCGGGGCCTCGCCCCCGACCAGCCACCGGTCGGTGTAATCCCCCTCCGAGGCATTCCACCACTGTGGAGTCAGCGTCAAGCTGACCTTCTGCGTCCTCTCGGAGTCAACGGATCCGCCCGCCTCCAGCACCTTCCAGCCGATCTTTCCCTGGGCGTTCTTCGTCACCACCAACTGCAGTTCCAGATCGACCGGACTGACCTGGAATCGCATCCACGACCCCTCGCCTTCCCCTTTGGCCTCGGTCAGTTCCTCGCGAAGGGCCTTGATGGCTTCTCCGAGTCCGATCTCATTCATCGACACTCCACCCCTCCGCCCCACAGGCACCACGGTCATCAGGCTGCAGACTGCTTTTCGTCGGCAGACGGTGCCGTCGGTCTCGAGGTCCATTATCGGCGGAGGCGAGCCGCCCGTGCGCTCTTTCCGCAAGGTTCCGTCATGCCGGGAACACTCACGGCACCCCGGTACAGGGCGGGTCTACGAACGGACGAGCGCCCGGTAGTTGTGGGCTCCGGGCGCTCGTCTTGGGGGTTCGGTTTTCGAGGGGGCGTCTTGACCCTGCTCAGTCCTCGGGCGTCGGCTCTGGGTCCGTGGTGGTGGGGGTGGGCTTCTTGCGGAGGAGGAACATTGCCGCTGCGCCCAGTACCACCATCAGGACCGCTATTCCGGCGATCATCGGGGTCGCGCTGGAGCCGCCCGTTTCCGCGAGGTCGCCGCCGCCTGTGCTCGTGCCGCCTGCCGACGCGGGGCTCGGGTCGGAGACCGGCTCCGCCTTGTTGCCGATCGCGCTGGCCTCCGTACGGCAGTCGAGTACGCCCTTGAAGCGCTTCTCGTAGCCGTTCGGGCCCTTGATCGTGAAGTCGTAGGCCTGGTCCTCCTGCAGCGGGATCGTCACCGTCCGCGATGTGCCGGCCTCGATGGTGTGCTTCAGGCCCATGAGGCGGAAGGTGAACGGCCGGTCGCCCTTGTTGCTCGCCGTGATGTCCACGCCGTTCTTGGCGCAGTTCTTCTCGGCGGACAGTGCCGGTATCGCGCCCTTCTTGGCCCAGGTCGCGCTCGCCGTGGCGGAGACCGTGGATTCGCTGGAGCCCGCGAGGATCTGCGTCTGGCTCCGCGTCTCGGAGGCGAAGGCCCGGCCGACCGGGATCGTGGTCGACGCCTGCACGGCGAGCGCCGCCGAACCGTCGGGGGCGTCCTCAGGGATGTCGAAGAACAGCTGACTGCCGTTGGCCGCGGAGGTGACCGGCTTGCCGTTCTTGCCGATGATCTTCACCCCGCTCGTCGCCGCGTCCGCGGGCGGGGTCACGGACACGGCGTCCGCGTCCGTCCGCACGGTGACCGGACCGACCCGCTCCCCCGCGCGTCCGGAGACCGCGGGCGGATCAAGGGTCAGCGAAGCCCTGGGCTCGGCCGCGCCGCGGGCGTTCTTGTAGAGGTAGTCCGCGAGCTTCTCGGCCTGTGGGTCGACCGCGTCCACCTCGGCGCCGTCCGAGTAGCGCCAGATCGCCACCTGGGTGCCGGCGGCCGCCTCCTGTTCGGTGAGCGCCCGCGCGCCCGCCTTATGGGCCAGCGCCGCGAGGTCGTTCACCTGCGGGTAGGAGTGCTGCAGGATCCAGCGAATCCTGCCCGCGTCCTTGTTGCTGTTCAGCGAAGTGCCGCTCCAGGGGGTCTCCTGGTACTTCGCGTCCTTCTGCGTGGGGTTCTGGATGTCGACGCAGTACGTCTGCAGGGTGCCGCCGCCGTCCACGGACATCTCGAAGAGCCCGGCGGGCACCTGCTGGCTCGTCCCGTTCTCCCGGATGACGGCCTGCTCGTACGTCTGAAGCCCGCCCAGCGTCGCGACGGCTCCGCCCTGGTGCTGCGGAACCTCTTCCGCGGCGACGGGACCCGCGGTGGCTATCGCACCCGCCGCGAGGGCACCGGTCGCCAGCGTCACCGCGGCGAGGCGCGCGGCGCCCCGTCTCCCCCGGGACGGGGCAGAGCACGCACGGCCCTCGGACGGCGACGAACCCGCCGGGAACGCCGACAGCGCCGAGAACGCGGACACCACTGAACGTGCAAAAGACACAGAATTCCCCTCCGGACGGGACCCGTTCACGTCGAGGGGGGTGGTCCCGCCAGCAGATTGAAGGGGCAGAATCACCTGCCACCTGCGTGGCATCCACTACCAACTGCCCCGTGAGCTACCTTCGGCATCCTAGGGACACGGCACACCACGGTCCCCCGTCCTACCGTTCGATAACCGATCCGACTCGGAATCGTTATCGCCAACAACCTTTCAGAACCGGGCTTATCGACAAATCCATGTCACTCATTCGCCGATAAGCCGCACATCGGTCGTCGCATCGGGCGTCACATCGGTCGTCGCATGGTCGTCGCATCGGACGCCCTTCCTCTGACGGGCCATCACCCCACCGGCTCGGGTTCAGGCATAGGCGCGGGGGCCGGGTCGGGGTCGGGCTCATGACCGGGCTCCCACTCTCGCGCCGCCGCCGAATCCACAAGTGCCGCATTGGCCTTCAGCACGCGTCGGAAAGCCGCCGTCCCGCGCGACAGATCGTGGCCGACCGTCGTCGCGTCGATGTCCGCCGACGTCCAGTGCTGACCGCCCCGCTCCTCGTCGCGCACCCTCAACTTGCCCTGCACGATGACGGGTTCGCCGATCGTCAGCGAACCCTGCACGTTCGCGCCGAGCGATCGCCTCGCCCACACCGTGAAGAAGTTGGTGTGGCCGTCCGCCCAGACGTTCCGCGCCGCGTCGTAGTACCGCGCCGTCACCGCGAGCCGGAACCGCGCCACCGGCCCGGAGGGCAGCTCCCGGAACACCGGCGTCGTCGCGACGTTCCCCACCACCGTCACCAAGGTCTCGTTCATGCCGAACCCCTCCCTCGTCCACTCCGCTGCGGTCGGTCCCGCGGCTTCGATCTCAGAGTGGACCGGTCGCGGCGACGCCGCTGAGCCCTGTGGTCTACCGGGCAGTTGTGGAAAACTCCCTCACCCGTACGAGGGGGGGCAGGCGTTGGAGCGGGCCTCAGCCGACCGACGCAGCCGATGGACTCAGCCGACCGCCGCCCCCGTCACCCGCACGTACTGCTCCCGTACCTCCAGATACCGCAACAGCTCCGCCGCCACCGGATCGAGGACCCTCGCCCGCCCGCATCCCGCGGCCGCCTCCCGCAACCGCCGTTCCGCGTCCAGGCCGTAGCGCCGCGCAGGCCCCCGTGCCGCCATCCGGCTCCCCCACTCCACGCAGGGGCCGCCCACGATGCCGGCCAGCATCAGCAGCACCGGCACGCCCAGGTTCGGCGCGGCGACCCCGATGATCTGCGCCACCAGCCAGAGCCCGCCCACGACTTGAAGCAGCGTCATCAGCGCCTGGGCGACGACCGCGACCGGCCACCACCCGGGCCGCGGCGGCTTCCCCTCCGGCACCCCGGCCGACACCGTCAGCTCGTCGAGGGCCTCGGGCAGCCCCTCCGAGCCGCGCACCGCGGCCTCCCGCACCGCCTGACCCCAGGGCTGCGGCAGCCCCCAGGCGGCCTCGTCGGCCACCGTGCGCACCGCCTGCTCGACACGCTGGCGGGCCGTGGCCTCCTCGTCCGCGGCGGCCTGCGCCACAGGCCAGCCGATCCCGCGCGGCGAGCGCTGGGCCTCGTACCAACGCCACAGCCTCAGCCACGGTGTGCCGCACGCCTTGCCCGCGTTGCGTCGCCAGGCCCGTTCCGCGGCCTGCCCGGCCGCGGCCGCTCCCACCGCGTCCGCGAGCCGGTCGGCGAACTCCTCGCGCGCCTCCTCGCTGAGGCCGATCCACGTGCGGCCACCCCGGCTTCCGTGGGTTCCGGCCCCGGCCGCGTACACGGGCCACAGCTCGTCGGCGGTCGCGTCCAGGTCGGCGGCGATCCGCCGGGCGGCGGCGCCTCGTTCCTTGGTGAACTGGCCGAGTGAGTCCCGGAGTTCGTCGACTCCGTCGCCGGTCAGCGCGGACAGGGCGAGCACGGTGGCGCCGGGCTCGCCGTGTTCGCCGAGTGCGATGCCGTCCTCGTCGAGCAGCCGTCGCAGATCGTCGAGCACCTGGTCGGCGGCGTCGCCCGGAAGGCGGTCCACCTGGTTGAGCACGACGAACATGACCTCGGCGTGGCCGGCCATGGGCCGCAGGTAGCGCTCATGGAGCATCGCGTCGGCGTACTTCTCGGGGTCGACGACCCAGATCACCGCGTCGACCAGCGTGAGGATGCGGTCCACGTGCGCGCGGTGCTCCCCGACCGCCGAGTCGTGGTCGGGCAGGTCGATCAGGACGAGCCCCTCCAGGGTGTTCAGGTCCGGGCCCTGGAGCGGGCGTCTGCGCAGCCGCCCCGGGATGCCGAGCCGGTCCAGGAGCCCCGCCGCGCCGTCCGTCCAACTGCACCCGATGGGGGCCGCCGTGGTGGGCCTGCGAACGCCTGTGTCGGAGATCGTCACGCCGGCAAGGGCGTTGAACAGCGTCGACTTGCCGCTCCCCGTGGCGCCCGCGATGGCGACGACGGTGTGCCGGCCGGAGAGCCTGCGCCGGGCGGCGGCCTCGTCCAGGACCCTGCCCGCCTCGGCGAGGGTGGCGCTGTCCAGCCGGGTGCGGGAGAGCCCCACGAGTTCCCGCAGGGCGTCGAGCCGGGCCCGCAGGGGCCCTTCGTAGGCGGTCGAAACACCGGACGACGTACTGGACGATGT
Organism: Streptomyces sp. NPDC055099; assembly: GCF_053607685.1. Lineage (NCBI taxonomy): Bacteria > Bacillati > Actinomycetota > Actinomycetes > Kitasatosporales > Streptomycetaceae > Streptomyces > Streptomyces sp. NPDC055099. Next base: position 903,110 of record NZ_JBSGUA010000001.1, read on the forward strand.
TCCGGATGACGTTCCGGAGGAGATTCCGGACGGCGTAGACGACGTACCGGAATGAGCACCGGATGGCGTAGTGGACGGCTCAATGGACGGCGCGCCGGAGGATGCCGCAGACGGGGTTTCCGCGGGGGCGTACGCGCCGGCCTCGCCCCCCGCCCCCTGGGCGGACCCGCTTCGCGTGGCACCGCCGCGCCGCGCGATCAGCCCGTCGTCCCAGACGACTTCGGAGTCACCACGGGCCTCCCTGGCGGCGCCTTCGGCGTTCGGCGGCTCCTTGGGGGGCTCGTCGCGCTCGTGCTCGGTGTGATCAGTGACGGCAGTCACCGCGGTCACCTCTCCTTCTGCAGTACGGACAGCGCGGCGATCAGGTCGGCCTGGGGTTCGGGGTTCACGTCGAGGCTGTCCAGGGGGGCGAGGCGCCGTTCGCGCTCCGCGTCCAGGACGTTGTCCAGGTAGGTGGTGAGCAGGCGTCCGCCCCGGTCCCGCAGCCGGAGCGCTCCTTGGGCGCCGATCCGCTCGGCGAGCGTCTCTCCCGCCGAGCGTCCGCGGGCCCCGCCGAGCAGGGCCGTGGCGAGCAGGGCGGCCACCATCTCGGGGTCGGGCACGAGGTTCTTCTCGATCCGGTCGAGCTGGCGGACCTCGTCCTCCGCGTACTCCTCCAGGATGCGTCGCCAGCGTCGTACGGCCATCCCGATGCGGTGCTCGGCGCTCTCGGCGCTCTCGGCGCCCTCACCGTTCTGGCCGGACCGGTCACGGTTGCCGAGACCGGGCGCCGCTGCGGCCGGCTCACGCCGCCACGCCTCGTCGATCCGCTCGTCGGCGGCGGTCACCGCGCAGAGCAGCAGCGCCTCCAGGCTCTCGGCGACGGCGTCGAGGAGCTCACCCGCTCCGCAGTCCAGCGGATAGCTCCGCCACCGCTTCAGCGCGTCGCCCGCGAGGACGGCGCCCGCCTGCAAACGCTCCCGCACGCGCGCGTGCTCGTGTCCGTAGGCCTCGTCGACGGCTGAGGTGAGCCGCAGTGCCGCCGCGTACTGGGAGGCGACGGCGCCCGCGAGCTCCGGGACGCGCACGTTGAGGGACTGGATGACGCCGTGTGCCGTGCGCGCGATGGCCTCCGCGCGGGCCGTGGGCTCCTGGGACCGGTGGGTGAGCCAGGCCCGCAGCGGCGCGACGGCGGTGGCGGGGAGCAGTCCGCCGCCACCCGTGGACTCGGGCAGCTCGGGCACGGTGAAGCGCGGTACGTCGCCGAGGCCCGCCTTGAGGAGCAGCGCGCCGTACTGCCGCGACACCTCGGCCACCAGTTGGTGCGGCACCCGGTCGAGGACGGTGACGAGGGTCGCGTCGTGTTCCTTGGCGGTACGCAGCAGATGCCAGGGCACGGCGTCCGCGTACCGGGACGCGGTGGTCACCATGACCCAGACGTCGGCCGCGGAGATCAGCTCGGCGGCGAGGATCCGGTTGTCGGAGATGAGCGAGTCCACGTCGGGCGCGTCCAGGAGCGCGAGCCCCTTGGGCAGGGTCTCCGCGGTCTCGATGCGCAGCGCGCGCTCGCCGTCGGGCGCGAGCGGCAGCAGGTCGTCGCTGCCGTCGTCGTCCTCGTCCCGCCCGGCCGAGGGCTCCGGTCGCGGGACCCACACGCGCGTGAGGTCGGGCAGTACGCGCATGCCGGCGAACCAGTGATGGTCCTCCGGATGGCATACGAGGACCGGTGTCCGTGTCGTCGGCCGCAGCACCCCCGCCTCGCTGACCTGCCGCCCGACGAGGGAGTTCACCAGGGTCGACTTGCCCGCCCCGGTGGAACCCCCGATCACGGCGAGCAGCGGCGCTTCGGGGGCCCGCAGGCGGGGCACCAAGTAGTCGTCGAGCTGGGCAAGGAGCTCGTCCCGGTTGGCACGCGCGCGTGGCGCCCCCGCCAGGGGGAGCGGAAAGCGTGCGGCGGCGACACGCTCGCGCAGGGCGGAGAGTGCGTCGAGCAGTTGAGGCCGTACGTCCAAGGTCACCACATGTGAAGAATGCCCAATTTTGGTGGCTTTCTGAAGCATATGGGCACCCCTGCGCGCCGATCGGGCACATGGGATGGAAGGGGCGACTGGGGCGCAGGCATAACGAGTGCACAACACCCGGGGCGTGAGACGCCAAAAGCGGTGCGAGATTCGCACCTGCCTGCGATTATCAGGACCGCTTCACTGAACCTCCACATAGTGCCGCGGAGGCGAAGCACCAGGGACAAGGACCCGGGAGCCCTATCCTTGTCCCCGGCAAGGTCACGGCTCGTCCCTTTACCCGGGCTCCAGGCCACCGGCCACCATCCGGCCCCCGTAGCTCAGTGGATAGAGCAGGCGCCTTCTAAGCGCTTGGCCGCAGGTTCGAGTCCTGCCGGGGGCGCCACACAGAAGGCTGGCGCAGGAGATGCCGTCTCCGCGCTTGGCCCGTCCTTCTCGCTCGGTTCCCGCACGCCCTCACCCGGCCGCCTGGGAAAAGCGCTCACGGCCCCGGCGATGGCCGCCGTGCTGGCGCCGGTCAGAGTGACGCGAGCGGTCGCCGTCTGGGTCCTGTAGTCGTAGTGGATCTGCAGGCGCAGGACTTCGAACAGGCGCCTCGACAGTTCGTCCGGCATCCCTGCCAGGCGGACCGGGGTCACAGGGAGCTCACTGAGCAGCCCAGGATTCGGCGCCTCCTGGATCTCGGACTCCAGCGCGACCAGCCGGCGCTGCAGCTCGATCTCCTCCGCACGCAGCTCGGTGCTGCGGTCGCGGATGCTGCGCACGAAATCCTGATCAGGCGCATCGACCAGCTCCAGGTTGCGGATCAACCGCTTCCCCTTGGCCTGCGTCTCGGCGATGGCCCTGCGCAGGGCCGCCGCACGGTTATGGCGGTCCTGCCGCGCGTCGGAGTCCAGCAGCTCAAGGCTCTCGCGAAGCAGCTCATGCCGGTACGCGCCGAACACTCGCTCGGACAAGAAGTCCGTCAAGCCACCCAGCAGGCCCGCTTCGGGCACCCAAATACTCGCCGGGTGGTCGTCGGGCCGGTACTCCCTCTTCGGAGCGCAGACGTAGTAGCCGATGCCCTTGCTCGACTTACCGTGGAAGCGGCGGCGGCACGGCGTGCAGAACACGAAGCTGCGCAGCGGGTAGATCCGCCGCGCTCCCGGGTGCGTGCTCCTGCCCGGCGCGCTACGGGAGCGTTCCCGGTAATCGGCGACCAGCTGGGCCTGGACGAACGTCTCCAGGTCCACCAAGGCCGCGTGGGTGGGCTCCCGCGACCACACCCACTCCTCGACCGGGTTGGCGCGGTTGCGTCCGCCACCCTTGCGGGCCCGCCGGTTCCACACCATGTGGCCGGTGTGCTTCGGGTTGGTGAGCACGTCGCGGACGTTGGATTGCGTCCAGCGACCGACTGACGTGGCGGCGAGAATGGGCGACGGGGGCGGGTTGGCGATCAGATCCTGGTTGAGGCGTTCGGCGATCGCCGCGTAGCTGAGGCGTTCCACTACCCGCCAGGCGAACATCCTGCGCACGGCCTCACCCTCGACCGGGTGCACATCGAGGAGCGTCTTCTTGATGCCCTTGGCACGCTTGGCCGGGACCGGGTGCGGCACGGGTCGGGCCCGGTAGCCGTAGCAAGGCTTGCCGATGTTGTAACCGTGCTCGGTGTGGATCTCGAATCCCGCCCAGGACTTCGCCAGCATCTCCGTGACGTACCACTCCGCCACTCCTTGCTTCACGCGGCGCGTAAGAACCTGGGTCGCGGCGTTGGCCCGACGCTGACCGCCCCCGAGGTTGATCGGCTCATCCGCCGCCATCAACGGAATCCCGGCCTGCTCCAGTTGGTACTCGATCTTCGTACTGAAATAGGTGGTGCGGGCAATCCGATCGATCGCTTCACAGATGACGACATCGAATCGTCGATCCGCTCGCTGCGCCTCCTCCAGGAGGTCCTGCACTCCGCCGTCGCGCGGGACGGGGATCGCGAACCGCTCATGGGCACTGCCGCGACCGCGGGCCTCCACAGCCACGCGCCCGGATTCCACGTCGTAGAAGTGCGCGACGATCGCGGCGTTGTCGGGTAGCACGGCACGGCTCGCGGCGAGTTGGCGTGGCAGGGAGAGTGTGGGGTCCTGCAGATCGCGGGTGGAGGTCCTGCCCAGCCATGCCACTCGGATCAGTGCCGGTCGGCCTTCTTCTCCTGGCGGTACTGCTGCTCTGCTGGTGCGTTCGATCCAGGCTCGGATGGGTTCTGGGCGGCTATCCATTCCAGGACCTCCTGAATGACCGATGCCTGCGCGCGACGAAGGCGAGCTCCCTCGGGGCCGTCGAGGACTTCGACCTCGAACCTCATGCGGAGCTGCGGGGGCGGGGGCCAGCGGCCGTCCGCCGAGCTCTTGCGGCGACGCCTGTCCGGGACCTCAGCCAAGGCCGAGCCCTCGGTGGTGGCAGACACTCACGCTAGTCCTGCGCGGCGCCCGCCGGGCGGAGATTGCGGCTACAGCGTGGCCCGCCGTCCGCTCGATGGGGCGGGGGATGTCTCCGTGATGGCGTCGGCGGGGTTTGGGGTTGGGTTTGGGTGCCATGGCCGGCTCCTCTTCGGCAGGGTCTCCGACGCCCTAAGAGGCCGGAATTCCGGGCCGAATTTGACAACTTACGTACGAATCTTTGCCTTTCTGCCGCTTTGCGATACTCCCGTGGCTCCGCACACCGCTCACGGGTGGAGGTTCGGGCACGAGTGGAGGTTCGAGCCCGGATACGTCTCACGCAGCTTCGGAGCTTCCGCCAGCCTGCCCGCATCCACCGCTTTGGCGATCTCCAGCACCTGCCGAGGCGGGCGCCGGGACAGGGGCCGCCACCTGCACGTTAGGAGCCATTTAGCTCGCTGCTGTCTCCGGGTTGGCGAGGGCCTGCTAAGGCCATCAGATCTGCCGCACGCAGCTCCTCGACTGCCCCCGCCTGGAGGCGATTTCCCCCGTGAACAGCAACCCGAAGCCGCAACGTTCCTTGAGCAGTCACCGCCCCCAACGCCCCAGTGACCGAGCAGCTGCCACGGGCGAGTTCATCGCCCGCCTGGCCTCCCGGCTCACTGCCCGCGACCGGTGGCTGGCCGGGATGCTCTACGAGCACCAGGTCTTCACGTCCGCGCAGATCACCGAAATGGCCTGGCCCTCACCCCGTGCCGCCAACCTGCGCCTGCTGCAGCTCTACAAGTGGCGTGTCCTGGACCGCTTCCAGCCCTTCCTCACCTACGGCTCCGCACCCATGCACTACGTCCTCGACACGGCCGGGGCTGCCGTCGTGGCTCACGAAGCCGACCTCACCACAGCCGAGCTGGGCTACCACCGAGAGCGCGCACTCGGTATCGCCAACTCACAAGGCCTGACCCACATAGTGGGCACCAACAGCCTCTTCACAGCCCTGATCGCCCACGCCCGCCGCCCCGGGACCCACGCCCGGCTCGGTGACTGGTGGTCGGAACCCCGCTGCCGTCGCCTCTTCGGCGACACCGTGCGCCCCGACGCCTACGCCCGCTGGCACGAACAGGGACGGACCTTCGAGTGGTTCTTGGAGTACGACCGAGGCACCGAACGCCCGCCCGTCCGCGTAGCGGCCAAGCTCACCGGCTACGCCCGCCTGGCCGAGCAGACCGGCATCATCACCCCGGTCCTGATCTGGACGCCCACCGCTCACCGCGAAACTCGAGTCCGCCGCGCACTCGCCGACGCGCATGCCACCGTCTCCAACCCACACCACGTGCCGATCGCCACAACCCACGAGGAAGGTTCTTCGGATGCCGTTGCCGTCCGAAGCGATCTAGCCGAGGCACGATGGCTTCCGCTCGACCGGTTCGGCACGGCCACCACCCAACGCCGCCGGCTCATCGACCTCACCACAGCCTGGCCCGACCTTCCCCGGATCGCTGAACCTGCCGAGGAACCGCACGCCAGCACCTGGCGAGACCATCGCCCTCCGCCGCCCACACCCGACCCGCCCGCGCCGGACGCAGCCTTCGACAAGCGATAAACACTCCTCGCTGTCGAAGAGTCACAGGAACCTCGGGCAGGGGCCCAGGCCCCTGCCACCAGCTGAGACAGGCTAGTTCGAGGCTTCCGCCCTAGAAGGCCCAAGGAACAGCAGGGAAAGAGGAAGAGCGAACGGCAAGGAGGACGATCACGACCAGATGCGGAACGTCGTCAGGCCTCGCGCCTTGTCGTCATGCCGTGCCGCTCTGAGCACCACTGATCGATCACGAAGCGACGCCAACGCACTCAGGCGCGCATGCCCACAGTTCGACGTCTTCCGGTTCGCGGCCCCTGAAGTGGGTGGTCACTTTGCCAATGGGCCGGTCCGCGTACAACCGAGCACCGCACAGGGCGCATGCCCAGCCCTTGAGCTGGTCACCGTTCAACGTGCGCCAGTCGACGGGCGCGAGGGACGGGGTACTCACCGGGGCCGCCTGCTTTCCGCATTGGCCTTGGCTACCTTCGCCTGGAGTTCCTCGTGCGGGTCGGCCTTCCGCACGCTGCCGTGCTTGGCTTCCCACTCCGTGCCGCCGCCCGGCGGACGCAGGTACACGAACAAGGAGCCCCGCTCCATCACCACCCCGACGCGCCCGGTTGCGGTGTCGACGGCCACGGCCCCGACGTCCGGCACGGCCTTGCTGTCCATGTGCACTCCCGGCGTTGCTGGCGGCGCCTGGCGCACCGCGATGCGGTGGCCTCGGGACGAACGCTAGGGAGACTCCAAGAGCTCGATCTACGGACTTGCAACAGCTTGCACAGCAATTACTGGCTCAGTTCGGGGCCTTGACGATTGTCCAGCGCAGCAGGAACGGTGGTGCAAGTCAGAGCAAGTATCCGGGTGCGGGAGGCTGACATGGCCGTACAGTTCATCGGCATCGACCCCGATACCGATCGCGATCACTGCCCCACTGTGTGGGTGGACCCCGAGGCCGGCGAACTCCTGCTGCAGGGCTGGAAGCCCGCGGCCCGCACGGCAGCCGAGTGCGAGGCAACCAGCCCGGCCAACGGACCGGTCCCCGAGAGCGAGGCGATCATCCGCATCCCGGCCCGCCTGGTGCCCTCGATCAGGAAGGCGTGCGATGCCCTTGAGCGTCCCGGGCTTCGGTGAGCTGCTGGCCAACTGCCAGGCAAGCGCCGTGCACTTGGAGATGCGCGACAGCTACGCGACGAATGAACGCTTCGAAGCGTGGCAGCGGGGCGCCCGGATCAACTGGGACGACCGCGCATCCTGGTGGCACCCCTACGACCAGTTGATCGCGGATGCGGTTGCGCGGGGCGTGGCGATCCGGCGCGCCCGGATCGTGTCGGAGCCGGTGAGCGAATACATCAAGTGGGAGCACTACGTCACGCGCGCGAACACGACGGCCGGAGAGCAAGTCCGCTGGCTACCGCGGCGAAAGGCGTCAGACCTCGCCCTGCCCGGGAACGACTTCTGGGCCTTCGACAGCGCGCTCCTGCGCATCCACCACTTCTCGGGTGACGGGGCCGTCGTCGAGGATGAGATCACGGACGATCCCGCCACGGTGAAGCTGTGCGTCTCAGCGTTCGAGGCGGTATGGGAGCGTGCCACCCCGCACGACGACTACCACGTCTGATCACGGGAGGACCGGACAGCCAGCCCATGCCCACCCATCCCTCAGCCCGCGTACAAGAAGCGCGAGAGGCGCTCGCCGCGCGCCTGCGCGAGCTGCGCCTGGATGCCGGAATCACCGCACGCGAGCTGGCCATCCGGTGCCAGTGGAGCGAGTCCAAGTCGTCACGGATCGAGCACGCCAAGACCCCTCCCTCGGACGCCGACATCGGCGCCTGGTGCCGCGCGTGCCAGGCCGAGAGCCAGACGGCCGACCTGATCGCGGCCAACCGCCAGGCAGACGCCATGTACGTGGAGTGGCGGCGCCTGCAGCGCAGTGGACTTCGCCAGCTGCAGGAATCAGGCGCGGCCCTGTACCAGCGCACCCAACTCTTCCGGGTCTACTGCTCCAACGTGATGCCCGGATTCCTGCAAGGTCCCGGCTACGCGACAGCGCTGCTGTCGTCCATCGCGGCGTTCCGGGGCACCCCCGACGACGTCAGCGAGGCCGTCGCGGCACGCATGGAACGCTCCCGCGTCGTACACGAAGGAAACCACCGATTCGCAGTCCTGGTAGAGGAAGCCGTCCTGCGCTACCGAATCGGCAACGCCGACACGATGGCCGCCCAACTCGGCTCACTACTTTCCGCCATAGCCCTGCCATCTGTATCCCTCGGCGTGATCCCGCTCAACGCAACTCGCACAATGTGGCCCCTGGAGACCTTCACGGTCTTCGACGACGGCCGAGTCCACACTGACTCACTCACCGCGGCCGTAACCCTCACCGAGCCCACCGAAGTAGCCCTGTACGCACGGGCATTCGAAGAACTGACACGACTGGCTGTCCACGGCCCAGAAGCAAGAGCACTGATCACAGCAGCGCTCGGAACACTGGACGCCTGACCTCCGACACCACGTCCATTGGATGCGGGACGCCACACCGCCCCTCCCAACCTGCGCGGACAAACTTCCCCTAGATCGTCAAGGCTCGCTCCACTCGCGGCACGGTTTCGACCCACTCCATTGATCATTGTCGGTTCCAAGCCGCTCTTGTGGATCAGGCAGCGCCGGCTCGCCGGTTGCCGCCACCCTGATCTGACCTTGCAGCGTGAATCCTGAGCGCCCGTGAGACCACGAGGCGCACGTACAAAACACCCCTTCAAGCACCACCAGGCACGAGCCGTCTCAGCGGGATCAATCCGAAGGATCAAAGACCCCAGTACTGGGCGGGCGCCGGTCGGCCGCTGCTCCCCCAGGGACCACATCCCGCAACGATCCATGGAGGCCCCAGGGAGACTTCCGCACCGCAAGTCAACGACGCTTTGGGTTACCGATCAGGCCGGATCATGGTGACGGCAACCGGCGGGTCAACGCCGCGTGATCCTCAACCGCGCTGGGGGCCGCTGATCACACGTGTTCACCTCGGAGCCGGGGTAGTTCTGCCCGATGCGGGTCCACGGGTGGATGCGGGGAGCTCACATCCTGTTCGCCGTCGACTTGGGCAGAGCCGAGCAGACGTGGCTCGTAGCGTCCAGGTCGTTCGTACAGTGGCAGGCCGAGCCAGCGTCGTTGGGGCACGTCCGAAGCAACAGGGGGCGACTCCACGAACCACGAAAGCCCAGAGGTTGCGCCTCGAGCAGCGGTAGCCTGCGACTGCCCAACGATCCGCAAACGCATTGCTGCTGCCTTGAAGGAGCTCAGTGAGGCTACGCAAGTCCGACCTCGAAGTCGAAGTGCTCTACAACCGCATCGCACGCGGCGAACTCGATCTGCAGCCCGACTACCAGCGCGGCGAAGTCTGGGATACAGCCCGACGGCAACGCCTGGTGGACACCATCTTGCGCGGGTGGTACGTCCCTGCCATTCATGTGGTTCGTGATGGCGCTGGCGCTGAGTCCATTTTGGACGGACAGCAACGGCTACGCACCATCCAAGCGTTCATGAGTAACGAGTTCCGGTTTTCCGCCAAGATTGAACCGCCGAATCCCGAACTGGAACCTTTTGACGGATACCTTTTCGATCAGCTACCAGAAAACCTGAGGAAGAGGTTCCAGCGCTTCGAGATTAGCGTAGTAACGCTGACAGATTATGATCCAGCAGAACCGTCAGAACTCTTCTTTCGCCTCAACCAACAATACGCCTTGACTCCATCGGAGAAGCGTAACGCCCTATTCGGTGCGGCCCGAGACCAAGTCAAGGACGTAGTCTCAAGCCTTATCGAAGCAGGACTGTTGAGGCGTGAAGTAGTTGGATTTTCGAATGGGAGACTAGCATACGATGACGTAATTGCGAGAGTTTGCGTCGCTCTTCAGGAAGGTACACTCAGGCTCCAGCTGAGCAATACCTATATCGAAAAGTTCTATCGGTCCAGCGATTTCAGCCCATCCGTGACGCAACGCGCTCGCGATGCGGGAATCGCCCTGATGGCTGCCCTTCAGGGCCAAAAGGTGATGAGGTTCAACAAGGCCACACTGTTCACGTGGCTAATCTTCACCGATCACGTACTTCGAAACACAGAAACACCTATCCCTCAAGCCTTCATTAAGAGTTTTGAGGAACTACGTTCGGGCTCGGGAGTGCAGCTCCCCATTACCGGGCCAACGATTCAGCCGGAACTCCTCGGCGTAGTTAAGGCTTACAACGACCGGTCCTCCTATCGCGTACTCGACATCTCTTCAGTCCTCTTGCGCGATTTCACGCTCCACATTCTGTATGACGTATACACATCGCCTGACGGCAGACAACGATTCGCGAACGTCTCTGACAGACTGAAAGTCTCGGATGATGTAGAGAAAGAAATGCTTGCGGAAATCGAGCGCACCAACTGGGGGGCCGAACTGTGAGGCTCTTGCCGCTGGAGCAGCGATGGGACAGGCTCGCCAATGTCAGCACCTCTCGAGACTTCCCCAAGCAAGTAGTCCTAAATGACTTCGACACACAAAACCAGGTAGAGCTGCCCAAACCTCTCACGGTGATCTTTGGTCTGAACGGCTCGGGCAAGACACGACTCCTTAAAAGCATGTCCAAGTCGATGGCAGATGCACCCGTAGTCGCAATGTACGAATTGGTAAATTACCTGCTACACGACTTCGGTAAACGGGATGACATTCCTGACCTACTCGACGAACTCGAGCCACTCGCTCCGGGTAAAGTTAAGCTCGGCGAAGTACAAGATTTGGTTCGCCGCAATTATGATGAGGTTCGGTGGTATGTGGCTCCAATCGTGGGCGGCCCATTTTCACCGCTCGTAGGGGAAGACGTAGTTCCTGTCTTCGTGGTCAGACACGGGGGAAGGGAATACGATTTCAGGAGCATGGGTCTCGGCGAGCTGAGCGCCCATCTTCTCATGTGGATCCTCTCTTACAGCAAAGAGAGCGACAGCCAAGCATTCCTTTTGGACGAGCCAGAAGCATTTCTACCGGCACCCTCGAAGACGGACTTCTTGGCACATCTTCTGGAAACCTGCATCAATGGCGGGAAGCCTCTCGTAGTAGCCTCCCACTCTCTAGAGGTAATTCAGCCAGCTCTCGATGCAGACGCAGCTATCATGCTGTCCCCTCAATCCGCAGGAACGCAAGTAATCGGCCCTTCAGACACGTTGAAGGATCGAGTAGCGGGGTTGTACGGGCAGGTCCGAGACGTAGAATGGGTGATCCTGCTCGAAGACGAGGCAGCGTACGTCCTGATACAGGAGATCACGCGCACAGTGGCCCCGAAGCTTTGGCAGGAATGCCGATTCTTGTGGTGTAACGGATATGGCGATCTCGAGACTATCTGGTCTCACCTGCCTAGGCCCATTCATAAGATCGACGGGGTTCCTTCATTCGCCTTCGTTGCTGACGGCGATAAATTCGAGGACGTAAAAAAGGCCCTTGACAAGAACGGACGAAAGGCCCGACAGAAGAATCGATGGCCGCTCTTCTGTCTCCCTGGAGACCCTGACGCCTTGATGAAATCATCTGCTGCGGATCAGGCGTCTTTCTTGGCGGACCAGCTAGCTCAAGGCCTCGACGTCCTGAAGGGCTTCTTGGAGTCGATCGAGGGGCGCGAGGCTCACAACTGGCTCGAAGATTTCGTCAGTTTCGCCCGACGCCCCCGTCAAGACGTCATAAGATTGCTTTCCGTGGCCTACGTGCGCAATGCCAACAGGGAAGAACTTGGAGATTTCCTTTCCTCCCTCAAGTGACTCTCCCGGCCATCCCGTAGACGTCGGAGGTCAACGGACTAGACATGGGTTAGGCCCTGCGCTGCTGCCATCTGTTGGGCCGGCACGGGCACGGTTCGCAGAAGGAGCAGTTGCGTCGGCATGCGATGGAAGAGCTTCGCGCGCGGTAAGCACAGCTGAGATTGTGCAGGTCAGCGGTGTCACCGTTGACCTGCACGGAATCCTCTCCGGAACCATTGCGGGTTCACTGCCAGGCGTCCACTCGATTGCGTGTCGACGTTGCTGGGCAGACGTCCGCAGATATGCGCTCCCCGGCAGATGAGAGCCCTACCGCTGCGGAAGCGCACCAGGCATTTCGAACCTCCTACACGCAGGTTCACCCCCCCACCCCGCGCCCTAGGGAAGAACCTCCCCACAACGGCCAGCTCCCGCGTCGCGACCGGCGAAGGCCGCAGCTCAGGCCATCCCCCATCTGCACTGGCCCCCGCCGGGGGCGCTTCGTGTCATCCCTGTTCGGCCCTCCCTTCGGGAGGGCCTTTTTTGCTGGTCGGGGGAAGTTGTTCGCTCGTTCGTAGGCGTGGCGGGGCGGTTAGGTGTTTTCGTGGGTTTTGGGGGCGTGTGGGCGGTTCATGATCATGGGGGGTTTCTCGGAGCGGGGGATCTCTCGTCTGATCTGGAGGTCGCCGTGTTTCTCGTCATCGCCGTCGCCGTGCTGGCCCTGCTCGCGGGGCTGGCTGCCAATCGGTGGTTGCGGCCTCGGCTGATGGATGACGACGACACCGGGATGGCCGTCAAGGATCTTGTCGGGCCGTTGCTGACGCTTACCGTCCTCCTGCTGGCCTTCGTGCTGGTCACCGCATCCGGCTCCTACGGCAAGGCCGAGGTCGCCTCCCGTGGTGAGGCCCGTGCGCTCGACCAGCTCACCGAGATCGCCGAGTACGCGCCCGCCGAGGAGCTGCGCCGCATCCAGGCGGACGCCGTCTGCTACGCGCGTGCCGTCCGCAAGCAGGAGTGGCCCGCCATGGCCGACGGCAAGGGGTCCGCCGCGCCCAGCACCTGGTCGACCGACGTCCGCCACTCCTTCCGTTCGCTGGAGGGCAAGCCCGTCTTCGGCATGCTGGTCGCCGCCGACAACAAGCGGTCCGACGAGCGCGAGGAGCGCCTCACCCAGGCCACCGCCAGCATCCCCAGCGCCATCTTCTGGTTCCTGCTCGCCACCCTCACCATCACCGTCGTGGCACTCGCCGTATGTCTGCCCCGCAGGAAGAACCGGGGCCAGATCATCGTGCTCACCGTGATCACCGCGCTCCTGACGGCCACGCTGTGCATCATCCGGGACGTCGACCGGCCCTTCGGCGGCATCATCGACGTCGAGCCCACCGCGATCACCGAGGTCGAACGGCAGGCCACCCGCGACTTCCTGGCCCGCCACGACGCCGCCGACCTGCCCTGCGACTCCGACGGCAACCGGCGTCCCGCCTGAGCGGGGCTCACACCGGCAGCCGCAGCTCCCCGTAAGCGCCCTTGGGGACCGTGGGATTCTTCGGACGGGTGGCACGCACGCGCGCGTACCGCCCGCCCGGAGTCGGCCGGGTGTCCGGATCGCCCTTGTTGGGCCAGTGCGCCATGGCCCGTTCCGCCTGTGCCGTGATCGTCAGGGATGGGTTCACGCCCAGGTTCGCGGAGATCGCCGAGCCGTCCACCACGGAGATCCCCGGGTGGCCGTAGAGACGGTGGTAGGGGTCGATCACTCCTTCGTCCGGTGAGGCGCCGATCGGGCACCCGCCCAGGAAGTGTGCCGTGAGTGGCTTGTTGAGGAGCTCGCCCAAGTTTGTCCCCGCGTAACCGTTGATGCGCTCGGCCACCAGACCGGCCGCCTCCCAGCCCTCCGCGATGTGCACGGGGTTGGGCGCGCCGTGGCCCTGTTCGGCCGTCAGCAGGCGTCGGCGTCCCAGGCGTGTGGTGAGGGAGTTGTCGTGGGTCTGCATGACGAGGCCGATGATCGTGCGCTCCGACCAGCGGTGCGTCGAGGCGACGCGCGCCACGAGCACGGGGTGGGTGAGGAAGGCGAGTACGGCGGCCAGCGGCTTGGGGAGGTTGCGGCTGTACTGCGGGACGCAGATCAGCGCCATCAGGTTGGAGCCCTTGCCGTAACGGACGTTCTCGATGTGGGTGGTGGGGTTCGGGTGGATCGACGAGGTGATGGCGACGCCTCGTGTGAAGTCCAGGGGGCGGCCGGCGCCGTGTTTCTTGCGGTAGCGGCGCGGGAAGGTCACCGCGCCCACCAGGGCCTCGGAGTTGGTGCGGGTGAGTCTGCCGAGGCGGTCGGAGAGGCCCGGCAGCAGGCCCTCGTCCTTCATGCGGTGCAGGAGGGTCTGGGTCCCGTACGTGCCCGCCGCGAGGACGACATGGCGGGCGCGCAGGACGGTGCGACCGCCCCTGCGTCGCCTGGCGGTGGGGACCGTCACCACCTCGTGGCCCCCCGCAACCTCCCGCACCGACACCACCGTCGTCATCGCGCGGATCTCCGCGCCCGCCCGCTCGGCCAGGTACAGGTAGTTCTCGGTGAGCGTGTTCTTGGCGCCGACCTTGCAGCCCGTCATGCACGAACCGCACTCGGTGCAGGCCGCCCGCGCGGGACCGGCCCCGCCGAAGTACGGATCGGGAACTTCCGCGCGTGTCCCGCCCGTTGTAGGACTGGAGCCGGTGGCGCCGCCGGTACCGCCACCGACCACGGCAGCCCCGCAGCCACCCGCGTCCGCCCCGTCGCCGAAGAACACGCCCACAGGCGTCAGCCCGAAGGTGTCCGCCACGCCCATCCGGTCCGCCGCGGCCCGCAGGTGCTCGTCCGCCTCGGTCATGGTCGGGTTCTGGCGTACGCCGAGCATGCGCCGTGCCTGGTCGTAGTACGGAGCGAGTTCCGCCTGCCAGTCGGTGATGTCCGCCCACTGCTTGTCCCGGAAGAAGGCGGGCGGCGGTACGTAGAGGGTATTCGCGTAGTTCAGCGAGCCGCCGCCCACCCCGGCGCCCGCGAGGACCATGACGTTGCGCAGGAGGTGGATGCGCTGGAGGCCGTAGAGACCGAGGGCCGGGGCCCAGAGGTAGTTCCGCAGGTCCCAGGAGTGGCGGGGCAGCGAATCGCGGGTGAAGCGGCGCCCCGCCTCCAGGACGCCGACCCGGTAGCCCTTCTCGGTCAGGCGCAGGGCGGCCACCGAACCGCCGAAGCCCGAACCGACCACCAGTACGTCGAAATCGTAGGGCCCGTCAGGCGCGCCGCTCACCGTGCGGACTCGCCGTACAGCGCCTCGATCTCGCTCTCGTACGCCGCCGCCACCGCATGCCGTTTGATCTTCAGGGAGGGGGTGAGCAGGCCGTTGTCCTCCGTGAACTCGCCCTCGACGAGGGAGAACTTGCGGATCAACTCAGCCCGCGACACCGCCTCGTTCGCGTAGTCCACGGCCTTCTGGATCTCCGCGATCATCTTCGGGTCCCGGCACAGTTCGGCGAGCGGTGTGTCCTTCGGGCGCTTGCGGACGGCGAGCCAGTGCTCCACGGCCTCCGGGTCCAGCGTGATGAGCGCGGCGACGTACGAACGGTTGTCGCCGACGACGATGCACTGCCCGACCGGCGCCCTGCTGCGCAGCCGGTCCTCCAGGATCGCCGGGGAGACGTTCTTGCCCCCGGACGTGACGATGATGTCCTTCTTGCGGCCGGTGATCGTCAGGTAGCCGTCGTCGTCGAGCGCGCCCAGGTCTCCGGTGGCGAACCATTCGTCCCGCAGCACGGCGTCCGTCGCGGCCGGGTTGTTCCAGTACGACCCGAAGACGATGCCGCCCTTGATGAGCACCTCGCCGTCGTCCGCGATGCGTATGGCGGTGCCCGGCACCGGAAGGCCCACCGTGCCGGGGCGGGGCTTGAGCGGCGGCGTGATGGTCGCGGCGGCCGTGGTCTCCGTCAGGCCGTACCCCTCGTAGATGATGATTCCGGCGGCGTAGAAGAAGAGGTTCAGGCGGCGGTCGAGGGGCGAGCCGCCGCTGATGGCGTAGCGCAGCCTGCCGCCGACTTCCTTGCGGATGCGGCGGTAGACGAGCAGCTCGTACAGCGCCCAGCCGAGGTAGAGCCCGAGGGACCGACCGGGGGCGCGCGTGCCTTTCCCCTTCCCCTGGCCCTCGCCCTTCCCCGCGTCGAGGAACTTGTTCAGGTACGCCTCGCCGAACCGCACCGCGATCCTCTCGGCCCGGTCGAAGGACGCGCCGCGCCCGATCTTCTCCGCGGTCGCGCGCCCCGTGTCGTGGATCTTCTCGAAGAGGTACGGGACGCCGACGACGAACGTCGGCCGGAACGAGCGCAGTTCGGGCCGGAGTTCGTCCGGCTTGATGCTCGGGCAGTGGCCGAGTTCGATGCGGGCGAGCATGCAGGCGATCTGGATGGTGCGGCCCAGGATGTGGGCGAGCGGCAGGAAGAGGAGCGTGGAGGCGACCTGGCCCGTGATCTCCTTGAAGATGGGATGCAGCAGGTCGACGGTGTTCGCGGCCTCGGCGTGCAGGTTGGCGTGGGTCAGGACGCAGCCCTTGGGCTTGCCGGTCGTGCCGGACGTGTAGCAGATGGTGGCGATCGAGTCCGGGGTGAGGGCGGACCTGCGTTTGGTCACCTCTTCGTCGGACAACTCCGCGCCCGAGTCCGCCAGTTCGCGCAGGGCGCCGTCGTCGACGCAGAGGATGCGCGGCGGCTCGGTGAGGCCCCCGACCGCCGCCTGGGCCGTCGCGACGTTCTCCGCCGTCTCCGCGATCAGTAGCGTCGCGCCGGAGTCCCGCACGATCCACTCGATCTGTTCCGCCGCCGATGTGGCGTACACGGGCACGGTCTGGCCGCCCGCCGCCCAGATCGCGAAGTCCAGCACGGCCCACTCGTAGCGCGTACGGGACATCAGTGCGACCCGGCCGCCCGGCTGGAGCCCGGCCGCGATCAGCCCCTTCGCCGCGACGGTGACCTCGTGCGCGAAGGCCGCCGCGGTGACCGGACGCCACTGGTCGCCCTGCTTGCGCCTCAGGACGACCGCGCCGGGCGCCTCCGCGGCGTTGGTGAAGGGGATGTCGGCGGTGCTGCCCGCGGTGGGCTTCGCCGCGAGCGGGGCGGTGCGTGCCTCGCGCACGGTGCCGTGCTCGTCCCGGACGATCGCCACCGTGGCGCGGTCCGCGAGGCCGCGGTGGCGTTGCGCCCGTTTCAGATCCTTGCGTACGCCCATGACGGCTCCCGGCTCCCGGCTACCAACTGACGTGCCCATCAACTGACGTGCGGAGGTGATGCGGTGCGTACTTACTGGGAGGTCAACTTACCCACGCGTAGGGAAAGTTCAATGGGTTGGGCAACACAGAAATCGGCGAGCCACCCGCACCCGGATGACAAGAACCGGGGCGAGAGCAGCGCTCACCCCGAGCTGGAGCCCGCCCCCGGCACCCACACCTCCCCCTCGAGCACTCGGCCCATCCCCACCCACACCATGTTCATCAGCCGCAGGGTGACCCCCTCCGGCGACTGGCCCGGATGGTTGCCCATC
Source organism: Streptomyces sp. NPDC055099 (assembly GCF_053607685.1). Classification (NCBI taxonomy): domain Bacteria; kingdom Bacillati; phylum Actinomycetota; class Actinomycetes; order Kitasatosporales; family Streptomycetaceae; genus Streptomyces; species Streptomyces sp. NPDC055099. The sequence goes on from NZ_JBSGUA010000001.1 coordinate 920,409, forward strand.
CAGTCGGTGAGCGAGTCCGCCGCGCCGACCAGCGCGTACGCCACGAAGTCGGCGTCCTCGTCGTCCAGTCGGGACCCGCCAGGCTTCTGCGCGATGCCGTCCCGGACCAGGCCCGCGACCTCCGCCATCACCGCACGCCGCGCGTCGGCGACGGCGGACGCGATCGCCTCGCTCAGCTCCGACGCCTGGCGGTGCAGCACGACCCAGCTGTCGCGGTGCTCGGCAACGAAGGCGAAGAACGCCGAAAGCCCCGCGTGCAGGCGCAGTTCGGGCGCTTCGCCGCCGGCCCGCGCCGCGTCCTGGAACGCGGCGACCAGGCGGTCGGCCTCGCGCCGCAGGCAGGCGAGGAAAAGCCCCTCCTTGGAGTCGAGATAGAGATAGACCATCGGCTTGGAGATGCCGGCCAGTTCGGCGATCTCGTCCACGGACGCGGCGTGATAGCCGCGCTTGGCGAAGACCGTCACCGCCACATCGATGATCTGCTGCTCGCGCTCCTGGCGCGGAACGCGCTTCCGTCGTCCCTCAGTTCTCCCGTTGACCGTCACCCTTGCAGCCTCCCAGACTCGGGGCTACCTTACCCTTTAGTAAGTTTACTCTTGAGTAAGGAGATCGCCATGGCGGACGGCATCGGTGGCCCCGAGGGCTTGGCCGGCCTTGACTTCGCGAGCGTCACCCCCGAGGAGTTCGCGAAGATCGTGAAGGGGCTCTCCGGCAAGGAGATCACCGAGATCGCCCAGGACGCCGAGCTGCGCGCCCGCGTCCTTGAGGAGGTGTTCGGGCGGATGGGCCGGCAGTTCAAGCCGGAGGCCGCGGGCACGGTCGAGGCGCTGATCCGCTGGAAGATCACCGGGGTCGACGAGGCGGTCTACGAGACGGAGATCTCCCGGGGCACCTGCGCCGTCCGCGAGGGTCGCTCGGACGCCGAGCCGCGCGTCACGCTCGTGATGGCCGACGCCGAGTTCCTCAAGCTGGTCTCCGGCAACGCGAGCCCCGTGACGATGTTCATGATGCGCAAGCTCAAGATCGTGGGCGATGTGGCGTTCGCCGCCGGTCTGACCCGCTACTTCGACATCCCGAAGGCCTGACACCGAACGTCTGGACCGACCCCCTGAAGGGAACACACCATGGCCTTCTCGCTCGAACTGACCGAGGAACAGCGGGACCTGCGCGGCTGGGTGCACGGCTTCGCCGCCGACGTGGTGCGGCCGGCGGCCGCCGAGTGGGACGAGCGCGAGGAGACGCCCTGGCCCGTCATCCAGGAGGCCGCGAAGATCGGCCTGTACGGATTCGAGTCCCTGGCCGACCTGTTCGGTGACCCCAGCGGGCTCTCGCTGCAGATCGCCAACGAGGAGCTGTTCTGGGGCGACGCGGGCATCGGCATGGCCCTGTTCGGCACGTCGCTCGCGGTGGCCGGGATCTTCTCCGCGGGCACGCCCGACCAGCTCGCCGAGTGGGTGCCGCAGTGCTTCGGCGACGAGGACGACCCCAAGGTCGCGGCGTTCTGCGTGTCCGAGCCCGACGCGGGCTCGGACGTGTCGGCGATGCGGACGCGCGCGACGTACGACGAGGCACGCGACGAGTGGACCCTGTCGGGCCAGAAGGCGTGGATCACGAACGGCGGCATCGCGAACGTCCACGTGGTGGTCGCCTCCGTCGACCCGTCGCTGGGCTCGCGGGGGCAGGCGGCCTTCATCGTGCCGCCCGGCACGAGCGGTCTCGAAGGCGCCAAGAAGATAAAGAAGTTGGGGCTACGGGCCTCGCACACCGCGGATGTCTTCCTGGACGACGTACGCGTGCCCGGGCACTGTCTGCTCGGCGGCAAGGAGCGCCTCGACGCCCGGCTCGCGCGGGCCCGGGAGGGGACCAGAGCCGGTTCCGGGGGCCGCGGGCAGGCCGCCATGGCGACCTTCGAGGTGAGCCGCCCGACGGTGGGCGCGCAGGCGCTGGGCATCGCGCGGGCCGCGTACGAGTACGCCCTGGACTACGCGGGCTCCCGGGTCGCCTTCGGCCGCCCCATCATCGAGAACCAGTCCATCGCCTTCGCGCTCGCCGACCTGCGGACCGAGATCGAGGCCGTGCGGCTGCTGATCTGGCAGGCGTCGTGGATGGCGCGCAACGACAAGGCGTTCGACGCGGGGCAGGGCTCGATGTCCAAGCTCCGGGCCGGTGAGCTGGCCGTTTCGGCGACCGAGAAGGCGGTGCAGGTGCTGGGGGGTGCGGGGTACAGCAGGGAGCATCCGGTGGAGCGGATGTACCGGGACGCGAAGATCTACACGATCTTCGAGGGGACGAGCGAGATCCAGCGTCTGGTGATCGCGCGGGCCATCTCGGGGCGGCAGATCCGCTGACGCGGCGTGCGGCGAGCGGCGAGCGGTGTGCGACGAGCGACGAGCGGCGTGCGGCGTGCGGCGAGCAAGCCGTGGGCCCTAAGCCTCGCGCGCCCCGGATCACCGGCTCCGCCGAGTTCGTCCTCGAACGCCGGACAGGCCGAAAATCCCTCAAGCCCCACCTGAGCCGCGCCGATGAAAAGATCATGACGTCGACGCACCTCTCCCTCCGTGAGCCCGACGCCGTCCTCGGGCTGATCAACACCCGCGGCGGCGCCGGGCCCAGGCTCCGGCGCGGCGTCCTCTGTCTGCTGCCGGCCCTCGTCATCGCGTTCGCCGGGTTCCAGCGGCGCTGGATGTCCGACGACGGGCACATCTACGTCCGTACGGTCCGGCAGATCCTGGCCGGCAACGGCCCCGTCTTCAACGCGGGCGAACGCGCCGAGTCCTCCACCGGCACCCTCTGGCAGTGGCTGCTCGTACTCGCGGGACTGCCGGGCCTCGACATCGCCAGGGCCGCGATGTACGGCGGGCTGCTGCTGACCGCGGCCGGGTTCGCGCTCGCCTCGCTCGGGGCGCTGCGGTTGCACGCGCTCAACGCGGACAACATTTCCAAGGCGGCTCTCCCCTTCGGCTGCCTCATCCTGCTCGCGCTGCCGCCCGTCTGGGACTTCGCCACCTCGGGCCTGGAGACCGGGCTCGCCACCTGCTGGATCGCGGGCGCCTGGCTGCTCCTGGTGACCCGGGCCAAGGCGCTCACGACCTGCGTGGTCCTGGGTCTGGGCCCTCTCGTGCGGCCCGACCTGGCGCTCGTGTCCGCCGTCTTCCTCGGCGCGCAGTGGCTGATGGCGCGGCCTTCCCGGCGGGCCGCCTTCGGCGGTCTGGGAGCGGCCCTCGCGCTGCCGGTCGCGTACGAGGTCTTTCGGATCGGGTACTACGGGCAGTTGATGCCGCTGCCCGGCGTGACCAAGGAGGCCTCGCAGAGCCTGTGGGGGCGCGGGTTCGACTACCTCGCGGACTTCGCCGGGCCCTACCTCCTCTGGGTGCCCGCGCTGTTCCTGCTCGCCGCGCTGCTGCCCGCCACGGCCGTCCGGCGGGACGCCGCTTCCCTCGTCCCCGCGCTCGCGCCCGTCGTCGCGGGACTCCTCTGCTGGGTCTACGTCATCAAGGTGGGCGGCGACTTCATGCACGGCCGGATGTTCCTGCCGGGGCTGCTCCTCATGCTCCTGCCGGTCTTCCTGGTGCCCTGCACGCGCGCGTGGACCATCGCCACGGTGGGCGTCGGGATCTGGGCCGTGGCCTGCGCGAGCTGGCTGCGGATTCCGTACGAGGGGCGGATCGGGCCCGGCGGCGTCGCGGACGAGCGCGGTGTGTACGTGCAGCAGAACGCGGCGGCCCATCCCCTCCACCACGACTTCGCGGGCTACCCGGGCAACGTCGCGTACGCCCGTCTCGTACGCGAGGCCGACCGTGCGGGCACGCCCGCCCTGTTCCTCGCCAGAACCGCCGTCGGTGCCAACTCCCCCACGATCACCGGCGTCTACAGCACCCTCGGCTTCAGCGGCACCGTGGTGCCGCTGGACGGGGCCGCCCTCGACCCGATCGGGCTCGCCTATCCGCTGGCCGCGCACTCCGAGCGCCTCGACGGCCGGGTGGGCCACGACAAGCGGCTGCCGGACACGTGGATCTTCGCCGACCGGGGCCGTGGCCCCCTCCCCGAGGGCCTCGACCCGGCGGGTGTCGCCGCCGCCCGGCGCGCGCTCGACTGCGGTCCGCTGGCCGAGCTGCGGGCGGCGACGCGGGACCCGATGACGCCCGGCAGGTTCCTGCGCAATGTCACGGGTGTCTGGGAGCGCACCTCGTTCCGCTTCCCCAACGACCCGGTGCGGGCCGAGCGTCAGCTCTGCGGGCGGCGCTAGCCGGTGATCTCGCCCTCGTCCTCTCCCCCGCTTCCGCCGTGCCCAGAGCCGCCCTTCAGGCGGTCCGCCTGGCGGACGGCGGTCGCGAGGTCTCGCAGGGCTTTGTCGCCGTCCGCGTCCGACGACAACTCCTCGGCGCTTCGTGCCAGTTCCGCGAAGGTGGGCGCGCCGGGCAGCGGCCGCCAAGAGGGCTCGGGGGCGTCGGCCGTCGTGCCGGTTCCGGTGTCGGTGCCGGTGCCGTGGCGCAGTCCGTCCGCGAAGTACGCGGCGACCGCCGCGGTGCGCAGGCCGCGGTCGGCGTGCCACAGGGCGCCCTCCATGTCCCCGGACTCGATCTCGTTCGACTCCTCGTGCGGGGCACGGCTGTCGGGGTCGAGCCAGCGGACACTGGCCGTCGCCACGTGTCCGGTCTCGCCCGGCCGCATCCGTACGGCATACAGCGCGGTCACGGTGTGTCCGGGACCGACCTCGCCGCCGTCCACGCCGTCGTCGCGGAAGTCCTCGTCGGCGACCGCGCGGTTGTCGTAGCCGATGAGCCGGAACTGCTTGACGGTCCGCGGGTCGAAGGCGACCTGCGCCTTCGCGTCGCGGGCCCGCAGCTCGATGTTGGCGGGGAGCTGCTCGCAGAAGACCTTGCGGGCCTCCTCGGTGTCGGACACATAGGTGGTGTGGCCGTCGCCCTTGTCGGCGAGGCGTTCCATCAGGGCGTCGCCGTAGTCGCTGCCGACGCCGACCCCGAAGAGGGTGATGCCGTGTTCGCGGCGGGCGTCGGAGATGCGCTCCAGGATGCCGTCGGCGCTGGTCTCACCGGTGTTGGCGAGGGCGTCGGAGAGGAGCACGACGCGGTTGGTCGCACCGTCGCGCCGGCCACCCACCGCGGTGTCGTACCCCGTGCGGACGCCCGCCTCCAGGTTGGTGGACTGGGTGGGTTCCATGGCGCTGATGGCCGAGTGCACCTTGCCGCGGTGGTCGCCGAGGCGGGTCATGGGCAGCACGGTCTCCGCGCTGTCGCTGAAGGTGACGAGCGCGATGGAGTCGTCGTCGCGCAGCTCGTCGGTCATGATCGCGAGCGACTCCTTGACCAGGTCGAGCCGGCCGGGCTCCGCCATCGAACCGGAGACGTCGATCACGAAGGTGAGGGCGGCGGGCGGGCGTTCGGCGTCCGACGTGTCGCCGCGGGTGGCGAGGCCCACCCGCATCAGGGACCAGTCGTCGTCCTCGGTACGGGCGCCGTCCACGTTCACGGAAAAGCCGTCGCCGTCGGGGCGCGGATAGTCCTGGCGGAAGCTGTTGACGAACTCCTCGGGGCGTACGGTCGCCGGGTCCGGGAGGCGGCCTTCGGCGAGGGTGCGGCGGGCGAAGCCGTAGGAGGCGGTGTCCACGTCCAGGGCGAAGGTGGAGAGGTAGTCGGGGCGCGGGGTGAAGCCGCGCCCCTTGTCGTCCTGTTGCTCTCCGGGGGTGGCCGCGTCGCCGGTGCCGGGCGAGGCGGGGCCCGGGGCGGGCAGCGGGGCCGTGCCCCGCCGCTCCTTCCCGCTGCTGTCGGCGGCCCGGTCCGTGTTCTCGGCGCCGATGCTGCATCCGGTGAGCAGCAGCCCGCCCGCCACGGCCGCGGCGAGCAGCCCCCGCCGTGCTTTCCAGGTCCGCATCCTGGCCCCCTCGCGTCGTCGGTTCACATGACTGTGACGCGGGGGGCGGGGTGAACGGTCGCTCGGGAGGGTTGCGGAAGAGTCTCAATGCGGGAACGGGCCCCTGGGCCTTGGGCGGCGTCGATCACCGGCTCCGCCGAGTTCGTCCTCAAACGCCGGACAGGCTGGCCCCCTGGCCTTGCGCGACGTCAGTCACCGGCTCCGCCGAGCTCGTCCTCAAACGCCGGACGGGCTGAAGCCCGCGCGAACGAACCCCCAAGCCCTGCGCCCCGTCAATCACCGGCTCCGCCGAGTTCGTCCTCAAGCGCCGGACGGGCTGAAAGCCCCCTCACGACACCACGTCCTTCCGCGCGAACCCCCGGAACGCCAGCGCGAACAGCACCAGTGCGTACGTCACCGAGACCGCGGAGCCCTGGATCATTCCGCCCCATTCCATCTTCGGCTGGATCGCGTCCGCCCATGCGAACTGCCAGTGCGCGGGCAGGAAGTCGCGCCAAGCGCCCAGTGCCGTGACCGCGTCCAGGACGTTGCCGACGATGGTCAGGCCGACCGCGCCGCCCACCGCGCCCAGGGGCGCGTCGGTCTTCGTCGAGAGCCAGAACGCGAGGGCGGCCGTGACCAGTTGGGAGACGAAGATGTACGCGACCACGATCACCAGGCGCTGCGCCGCCGTCCCCGCGGGCATCGTCCCGCCGGTCGGGATCTCCAGCGGGCCCCAGCCGTAGGCCACCGTCCCGACCGCGAGGGCGACCAGGGGCAGGAGCACCATGGCCGCCGCGCTGAGTCCTAGCGCCACGGCCAGCTTCGACCACAGGAGGCGGGCCCGTGGGACGGGAGCCGCCAGCAGGTAGCGCAGGGACGACCAGCTTGCCTCCGAGGCGACCGTGTCCCCGCAGAACAGCGCGACGGGGATGACGAGAAGGAAACCGGCGGAGACGAACAGACACGTCGCCGCGAAGTTCCCGCCGGAGGCCGTGGCCGTGTCCATCAGCGTCACCCGGCCGCTTCGGGACTCCGGCGAACCGGCGATGGCGAACGCCGCGACGAGCACGAAGGGCAGCAGGGTCATCACCCCCGCCATGACCAAGGTCCTGCGCCGTTTCAGCTGGCGCACCGCCTCGACCCGCAGCGGCAGTGTGCGGCCGGGGCGGTAGCCGGGAGCCGTGGCGCGCTCCGTGCCCGGATGCATGCCCGGCTCCGTGCCGGGCCCCGTGGCTGTGGCGCTCATGCGGTGCCTCCGTCGATCAGGGTCAGGAACGCGTCCTCCAGGCGGCGGTGCGGGCCCATGGACTCCACCGGCAGCTCCAGGCGCACCAGTTCGGGCAGCAGCCGTGCGGCGCTGCCTGCCTCCGTGCCGTCCAGGCGTACGAGGAGGCCGCCGTCCGCGCGGACCGCCGACGCGACGCCGGGCAGGGCGCCCACCTTGTCGACCATGGGGTCGGAGACGGCGTCCGCGAGGCCCACCAGGAGCGTGTCGCCCGAACCGACGATCTCGGCGACCGGGCCCGCCTGGATCAGCCGGCCGCGGTCCATGACCACCAGGTGGGTGCAGGACTGCTCGACCTCGGCGAGGAGATGGCTGGAGACGATGACCGTGCGGCCGCCTCGCGCGTACCGGATCATCACCTCGCGCATCTCGCGGATCTGTGGCGGGTCGAGGCCGTTGGTCGGTTCGTCGAGGATCAGCAGGTCCGGCATGCCGAGCATCGCCTGGGCGATGGCGAGCCGCTGCCGCATGCCCTGCGAGTACGTGCGCACCGCGCGGGCAAGGGCGTCGCCGAGGCCGGCGATCTCCAGGGCCTCGTCCATGCGGGCGTCCTCGGCGGGGCGGCCGGTGGCCTTCCAGTACAGCTCCAGGTTCTCGCGGCCGGAGAGGTGCGGCAGGAAGCCCGCGCCCTCGACGAACGCGCCGACCCGGGAGAGGACCGGGGCGCCGGGCCGGATCGCCTGGCCGAAGACGCGGATCTCGCCCGCGTCGGGCCGGATCAGGCCCATGAGCATGCGCAGGGTCGTCGTCTTGCCCGCGCCATTCGGGCCGAGGAGGCCGAGCACCTGGCCCTTCTCGACGCCGAAGGAGAGGTCACGGACCGCGTAGCGGTCGGTCGACTTGGCGTACCGCTTGCTCAAGTCGGTGATCACCAGGGGGACTTCGGCGAGCTCCGGGTCCGGCGCGGGCGCCGAGGTGCGGCGCCTGGCGGTGACCAGGAGCAGTACGGCGATCACGGCTCCGGCCGCGGGGAGCCACCACACCCAGGCGGGCAGCGGGGCAGCGGCCGTCTTCACGCCGGGCGCCGTCGGGACCGACAGGTCGCTCTTCACGGACACCCTGTACGTGGCGGGCTTCGCCGGAGAGGCGTAGCCCAGGTCCGTCGAGGCGAGGACGAGGCGCAGGCGGTGGCCCTTCTGCACGTCGTGGTCGACGGCGGGCAGGGTGATCGTGACGTCCTTGCCCGCCTTCGCGCCCTCCACGCGGATCGGCGAGACGAGCTGCGAGGGCAGCACCTTCTGGCCGCCGCCGGGCCCGACGTCGTACACCTTGCCGAAGAGCACGGCGTCCTCGCTGTCGGACTTGACGTGCACCCGCACCTTCGGTGAACCGGTGATCCGCAGGTCGTCCTTGAACGGCGCCGACTGGAACGCGGCGTGCTGGCCGGGGAAGTCGAGGGAGACGCCGACGCCGAGCGAGGAGAGCTGGTTGAGGCCGCCGCCGCCCGCGCCGGGGAGCGCGGAGATGGCGGGCGGCGCGGCGCCCGCGGGGTTCTCGACGCGCTGCGGGTCGCGCCCGCTGAGCGCGATCTTCCGCTGCCCGCTCTCCAGGCCGGGGTACCGGTCGCCGCTCGCGCCGCGCAGTTGCGCGGCGCCGTCGGTGGAGTCGATGCCTCCGGTGCGGGTCACGCGGAACGCGGGGCCGGTGTCGGCGCCCTCGTCGTCCTTCAGGTAGCGGTCGAACCACGAGCCGATGCGGGATTCCACCCGTCCCGTCTCGCGGTCGCCGCCGTCGTGGCCGCCCGAGATCCAGTCGACGGACACGGGCGCGTGGTTGCCGCGGATCGCCTGGGAGATGCGGTCGGCCTGGCCGAGCGGGAAGAGGGAGTCGGACTGCCCCTGGAAGAGCAGGGCGGGGGTGTCGATGCGGTCGCCGACGGCTTCGGGGCTGCGGGCGGCGAGGAGCTTCTGCGCGGCGGCGTCCGGCTTCCCGGCCTCCGCGACGCGGTTGTACATCTCACAGAGCTGCTTCTCGAAGCGCTCGCAGCCGCCGCCGGTGTTGATGAAGAGCCCGGCCCAGAGTTTCTTGAACACGCCGTTCGGGAAGAGCGCGTCGCTGAGGTTCCAGTACGTGATCTGGGTGGCGATGGCGTCCACCCGGTCGTCGTACCCGGCGGCCAGGAGGGAGACCGCGCCGCCGTACGAGGCACCGGTCATGCCGACGCGGGGGTCGCCCTTCTTGTCCAGCTGCACCTCGGGGCGCTTCGCCAGCCAGTCGATCAGCCGGCGGGCGTCGGCGACCTCGCCCTTCGGGTCGTTCAGGCCGATCTTGCCGGTGGACTTGCCGAAGCCGCGGGCCGACCAGGTCAGGACCGCGTAGCCCTTCTCGGCCAGGTCCTCGGCCTGGGCGCGCAGGTCGTTCTTGCTGCCGCCGAAGCCGTGGCCGATGAGGACGGCGGGGCGCTTCGTGTCCGGGTCCCCCGCGGTGAAGTACGAGGTGTCGATCTTCGCGCCGCCCGTTTTGTCCACACCGGGCATCTCCATGAGGTGATCCTCGCGGTGCACGGCGGGCCCGTCGTCCGAGGCCGCCGCCGTCCACGTGCCCGCCCCCGCCAGAAGGGCGAGGGCGGCCGCGGCGGCAAGCAGTCTGCGCCTGGGCAGTCGTAGATCCATGCGTCAACCGTACGGGCGAGGGCTGCCATGCGAGGCAGCCGGTGGTCTGAACCCGCTTGCCTACCTGAGGAGTAGGACACGAGCGAGCCGTACCACGGATGCGGTACGGCAGGCCCTCGTGCCCCGCACGGATGTCCGCAAACTCCCCCAAGCTCTCAAGGAGCAGGGGGGACCCCCACGACAGGTCGTCCCGCGCCCTCAGTGGTTCCGCGGGAACCCCAGGTCCACGCCCTCCGGCGCGTCCGACGGGTCCGGCCAGCGGGTCGTGACGACCTTGCCGCGGGTGTAGAAGTGCGTCCCGTCATTTCCGTAGATGTGGTGATCCCCGAACAGGGAGTCCTTCCAGCCACCGAAGGAGTGGTAGCCGACCGGCACCGGGATCGGCACGTTCACGCCGACCATGCCCGCCTCGATCTCCAGCTGAAAGCGCCGCGCGGCGCCGCCGTCACGCGTGAAGATCGCGGTGCCGTTGCCGAAGGGCGAGGCGTTCATCAGCGCCACACCCTCCTCGTAGGTGTCGACGCGCAGGACGCACAGGACGGGACCGAAGATCTCGTCCTTGTACGCGGCGGCCGTCACCGGCACGCGGTCCAGGAGCGAGAGGCCGATCCAGTGGCCGTCCTCGAAGCCCTCGACCGTGTGGCCCGTGCCGTCGAGGACGACCTCGCAGCCCTCGGCCGCCGCCCCGGTGACGTACGAGGCGACCTTGTCGCGGTGGGCGGCGGTGATCAGCGGGCCCATCTCCGACGTCGGGTCGTTGCCGGGGCCGATCTTGATCTTCTCGGCCCGCTCCTTGATCTTGGCGACCAGTTCGTCGCCGACCGAGCCGACCGCGACGACGGCCGAGATGGCCATGCAGCGCTCGCCCGCCGAGCCGTAGGCCGCCGAGACGGCCGCGTCGGCCGCCGCGTCGAGGTCCGCGTCGGGCAGGACCAGCATGTGGTTCTTGGCGCCGCCGAGCGCCTGGACGCGCTTGCCGTTGGCGGTCGCGGTGGTGTGGATGTAGCGGGCGATGGGCGTGGAGCCGACGAAGGAGACGGCCGCCACGTCCGGGTGCTCGAGGAGGCGGTCCACGGCCACCTTGTCGCCGTGCACGACGTTGAAGACGCCGTCCGGGAGACCGGCCTCGCTCAGCAGCTCCGCGATCTTCAGCGCGGGCGACGGGTCCTTCTCCGAGGGCTTCAGCACGAAGGTGTTGCCGCACGCGATGGCGAGCGGGAACATCCACATCGGCACCATGGCCGGGAAGTTGAACGGCGTGATGCCCGCGACGACTCCGAGCGGCTGGCGGATGGACGACACGTCCACACGCGAGGCCACCTCCGTCGACAGCTCACCCTTGAGCTGGACCGTGATCCCGCAGGCCAGATCCACGATCTCCAGGCCACGGGCGACCTCGCCGAGCGCGTCCGAGTGCACCTTGCCGTGCTCGGCGGTGATCAGCTCGGCGATCGCGTCACGGTTGGCGTCCAGGAGCGCGCGGAAGGCGAAGAGGACCGAGGTGCGCTTGGCGAGCGACGACTTGCCCCACGTGGCGTACGCCTCGCGCGCGGAGGCGACGGCGGCGTCCACCTCGTCCACGTTCGCGAAGGCGACCTGCGTGGTGACGGCGCCGGTCGCCGGGTCGGTCACCGGGCCGTACGTACCCGACACACCCTCGACGGTCTTCCCGCCGATCCAGTGATTGACGGTCTTCGTCATGACAAGCATCCCTACTCTCACAGGTGGCGGCGTCGGGCTGAGACGTGCCGGTCGTACTCTTTCCTGGCCTTGACCGCCGACGGTCGGTCCGCGGTCTCGGCCACGGGCACATCCCACCACGCCTGCGCCGGGGGCGGGGGCGACACTGTGTCTGCCGTTTCCGTCTCCACGTAGACACATGTGGGACCGTCGGCCGCCCGCGCGTCCGCGAGGGCATCCCGCAGGTCAGCCACTGTTTTGGCGCGGATCACCCGCATCCCGAGCGAGGCCGCGTTGGCCGCGAGATCCACGGGCAGCGGGGCGCCGGTGTACCTCCCGCCCGCCTCCCGGTAGCGGTAGGCCGTGCCGAACCGCTCCGCGCCCACGGACTCGGAGAGCCCGCCGATGGAGGCGTACCCGTGGTTCTGCAGGATCACGACCTTGACCGGGATGTTCTCCTGGACGGCCGTGACGATCTCGGTGGGCATCATCAGATACGTCCCGTCGCCCACCAGCGCCCAGACCGGGCGGCCCGGCGCCGCGAGCGCGACGCCGATCGAGGCGGGGATCTCGTATCCCATGCAGGAGTAGCCGTACTCGACGTGGTACTGCCGGGGCGAGCGCGTCCTCCACAGCTTGTGGAGATCCCCGGGGAGCGAGCCCGCCGCGTTGATGAGCACGTCCTCGTCGGTGACCAACTCGTCCAGCAGTCCGAGGACTTGGAGCTGTGTGGGCCGTACGTCCGGTTCGTCGGCCGCGAACGCCGCGTCGACGCGATGCTCCCAGCGCGCCTTGTCCTCGGTGTACTCGGCGACGTACGCGGGCGCCACCCGCCACCCCTCCAGGGCTCCGGTCAGCGCCTCCAGGCCGGCGCGGGCGTCCGCGACGAGGGGCGTGCCCGCCATCTTGTGGCCGTCGAACGCGGTGATGTTGAGGTTCAGGAAGCGCACGGCGGGCTCGGTGAAGAGGGTGCCCGACGCGGTGGTGAAGTCGCTGTAGCGGGTGCCGACGCCGATCACCAGGTCGGCGGCGCGGGCGAGTTCGTCGGCGGTGGCCGTGCCCGTGTGCCCGATGCCGCCGACGTCCGCGGGGTGGTCGAACCGCAGGGAGCCCTTCCCGGCCTGGGTGGAGGCGACGGGGATGCCGGTCGCGTCCGCGAGGACCCGCAGCGCCTCCTCGGCCGCGCTGTGGTGGACTCCGCCGCCCGCGACGATCAGCGGGCGCCGCGCCGCGCGCACGGCCCGTACGGCGGCGTCCAGTTCGCGGGGATCGGGAGCCTGACGGCGTACGCCCCACACCCTCTCCGCGAAGAACTCCTCCGGCCAGTCGTACGCCTCGGCCTGGACGTCCTGCGGAAGCGCGAGCGTGACGGCGCCGGTGTCCGCCGGGTCCGTCAGGACGCGCATCGCGGCGAGCGCGGCCGGGATCAGGGCCTCGGGCCGGGTCACGCGGTCGAAGTACTTCGACACCGGGCGCAGGCAGTCGTTCACCGACACGTCGCCCGCGTAAGGGACTTCGAGCTGCTGGAGCACCGGGTCGGCGGGGCGGGTCGCGAAGATGTCGCCGGGCAGGAGCAGGACGGGCAGGTGGTTGATGGTCGCGAGGGCGGCGCCCGTCACGAGGTTGGTGGCGCCGGGGCCGATGGAGGTGGTGACGGCGTGCGTGGACAGGCGGCCCGACTGGCGGGCGTACCCGACGGCGGCGTGCACCATGGCCTGTTCGTTGCGGCCCTGATGGAAGGGCATCTCGTCGGCGTACTCGACGAGCGCTTGGCCGATGCCCGCCACGTTGCCGTGCCCGAAGATGCCCCAGGTGGCGCCGATCAGCCGCTGCCGCTCGCCGTCGCGCTCGGTGAACTGCCGGGACAGGAAGCGGACCAGGGCCTGCGCGGTGGTCAGCCTGATCGTGGTCATCGCCTTGCCTCCACTGTCATCGGTATCCCTCCGTGTGGTCGGGGTGGAAGCAGATCCGCCACTCCCGCTCCTCGCCGGGACCGGCCATCACGTTCAGGTAGTACATGCGGTGCCCCGGCTGGGCGATCGACGGGCCGTGCCAGCCGTCAGGGACGAGCACGGCGTCCCCCGTCCGGACCTCGGCCAGGACGTCGGTGCCGCCGGGGCGCGAGGGGAAGACCCGCTGGTAGCCGAAGCCTTCCTGGCCCGCGTCGCCGGGCTCGATCTCGAAGTAGTAGATCTCTTCGAGCTCCGCCTCCACACCCGGGCGGTGCTCGTCGTGCTTGTGCGGCGGGTACGAGGACCAGTTGCCGCCGGGGGTGATCACCTCGACGGCGATGAGGCGGTCGCAGTCGAAGGCGTCGGCGGACGCGAAGTTGCGGACCTCGCGGGCGCAGGTGCCGCTGCCGCGGTGTTCGACGGAAACCTCCGGCGCGGAGCCGTAGCGGGCGGGGAGTCGACGCTCGCACTTCGCTCCTGCCAGGGCGAAGCGGCCTCCCGCGCCGGAGGCGATCTGGATCTGGGCGTCACGAGGCACGTAGGCGAAGTCGCTCACTCCGCTGAACACGCATCGACGGCCCAGCAGTTCAATGATCTCGCCTTCTGCGTGCACCGTACAGCCGCCGGTCAGCGGGAGCACGATCCATTCACTCTCCCCGGTGGCGAAGGAGTGGGTGGCGCCGGGTTCGATGTCGACCACGCGCAGCGCGGAAAAGACCAGACCGGACCGCTTCGGGTCGAGTTCGAGGGCGTACGGCCCTTCGGCCGCGCTGCCCTTCGGTACGTACGTCATGTGGCCCTCCTACAGCAGTCCGACGGCGGTGTCGACGGCGCCCGCCACGTCGCCGTCCGCCGGGTACAGCAGCGTGCGCCCCGCGACGAGGCCGTGCACGGTCGGCAGTTGGAGCGCCCCGCGCCACTTCTCGTACGCGGCGTCGCTGTCGTCACCGAGGTCACCTCCCAGGAGGACGGCGGGCAGCGTCGAGGTCTCCATGACGCGCGCCATGTCGTCCGGATTCTCGGTCACCGGGACCTTCAGCCAGGTGTACGCCGATGTCCCGGCGAGCCCCGAGGCGATGGCGATGGACGTCGTGACGGCCTCGGCGCTCAGGTCGTTGCGCGGCGGTCCGCCCTCGGGGGCGCGGCGGCAGAGGAACGGCTCGACGAAGACCGGCAGCTTGCGGGCCGCCATGGCGTCGACCGCGCGGGCGCTGGAGTGCAGCGTGTCGAGCGATCCGGCGTCGTCGTAGTCGACCCGCAGCAGCAGTTTCCCGGCGTCGAACCCGAGCCGGTCGATGTCCTCGGCCCGGTAGCCCGTGAACCGGTCGTCCAGTTCGAAGGAGGCCCCCGCGAGCCCGCCGCGGTTCATCGACCCCATGACGACCTTGCCGTCGAGGGCGCCGAGCAGCAGGAGGTCTTCGAGGATGTCGGCGGTGGCGAGCACGCCGTCCACGCGGGGCCGGGAGAGCGCGAGGCAGAGCCGTTCGAGCAGGTCCCCGCGGTGGGCCATGGCCAGCCTGTCCCCGCCCACGGAGAGGGCGCCCCGGGCCGGGTGGTCGGCGGCGATGATCATCAGCCGCCCGCTGTCGCCGAGCAGCGGACGCCGGACGCGCCGGGCGGCTGCCTCGGCGATGGCCTCGGGGTGCTGGGCCCTGACCCGGATGAGTTCGGAGAGGTCGATCATGCGTGCACGGCTCCCGCCGCGAGCGCCGCCTCGACCTCGTCCGGGAACGGCATCGCGGAGGAGCACTCGAGACGGGAGGCGACGATGGCCCCCGCCGCGTTCGCGTACCGCATGATCCGCTCCAACTCCCAGCCCGCGAGCAGCCCGTGGCACAGCGCCCCGCCGAAGGCGTCCCCGGCGCCGAGGCCGTTGAGCACCGTCACGGGCAGCGGCGGCACCTGTGCGCGCTCGCCCGCGCGGTTCATCGCGAGGACCCCCTCGGGGCCTTGCTTGACGACGGCGAGTTCGACGCCGGAGTCCAGCAACGCGCGGGCGGCGGCTTCCGGTTCCCGCACGCCCGTGGCGATCTCCACCTCGTCCAGGTTGCCGACCGCGACGGTGGCCCGCGCGAGCGCCTGGGCGTAGAAGCCCCGCGCCTCCTCGGCCCGCTCCCAGAACATCGGCCGCCAGTCGAGGTCGAAGACGGTGAGCCCCGCCTTCGCCCGGTGGCGCAGCGCGGCCAGCGTCGTCGACCTGCTGGGCTCCGCGCAGAGCCCCGTACCCGTCATCCAGAACACCCGGGCGGACGCGATGGCGTCCACGTCGAGCTCCTTCTCGTACATCTCCAGGTCGGGCGCCTTGGGCTGCCGGTAGAAGTAGAGCGGGAAGTCGTCCGGCGGGAAGACCTCGCAGAAGGTCACCGGGGTCGGCAGGCCGGCGACCGCGCTCACCCACCGGTCGTCGACGCCGAACTCCCGCAGCTCCCGGTGCAGATAGTCACCGAAGGGGTCGGCGCCAGTGCGGGTGACGAGGGCGACGCGGCGGCCGAGCCGGGAGGCGGCGACGGCGACGTTCGACGCGGAGCCGCCCAGGAACTTGCCGAAGGTGCTGACGTCGGCGAGCGCCACCCCGGCCTGCAGGGGATACAGATCCACCCCGATCCGGCCCATCGTGATCACGTCGTACGGATCGCTGACGTCGTGCGGATCGCTGGCGTCGTACGGATCGGTCACCCTGCACTCCTTCTCGACATCGCCCCCTTGAGGTCACCCCTAGGTCTATTCCGCCCCATGACCCCTGTCAACACATTGTCCTTACATTCGGACCACTCCTTGACACCGTTCCGCGGCGGCCTGAAAGCTTGAAGTCATGACGACGCTGTCACGCATCCGGATCGGTTCGGCACCCGACTCGTGGGGGGTGTGGTTCCCCGAGGACCCGGGCCAGGTCCCCTGGAGCCGCTTCCTCGACGAGGTGGCGGACTCCGGGTACGAGTGGATCGAGCTCGGCCCGTACGGCTATCTGCCGAGCGACCCGGCCGTACTGACCGAAGAGACCCGGAAACGTGGCCTGAAGGTGTCGGCCGGGACGGTCTTCACGGGCCTGCACCACGGCCCCGCCGTCTGGGACAAGACGTGGGCGCATGTGGCCGAGAACGCCGCGCTCGCGCAGGCGATGGGCGCCGAGCACCTCGTCGTCATCCCCTCCTTCTGGCGCGACGACAAGACCGGCCAGGTCCTGGAGGACCGCACGCTCACCCCGGATCAGTGGCGTCAGCTCACCCTCCAGACCGAGCGGCTGGCGTACGAGGTGCGTGAGCAGTACGGCCTGCGCGTGGTCGTCCATCCGCACGCCGACACGCACATCGACGACGAGGAGAACGTCACCCGCTTCCTCGACGCGACGGACTCCGCCCTCGTCTCGCTCTGCCTGGACACGGGCCACTACGCCTACTGCGGCGGCGACAGCGTCAAGCTGATCGAGACGTATGGCGAGCGCATCGGCTATCTGCATCTCAAGCAGGTCGACCCGGCCGTCCTGGCCGAAGTGCGCGCGCAGGAGATGCCGTTCGGTCCCGCCGTGGCCCGTGGCGTGATGTGCGAGCCACCGACCGGGGTGCCCGCGCTCGAACCGGTCCTCGCGGCGGCCCAGAAGCTGGGCGTCGACCTGTTCGCCATCGTCGAGCAGGACATGTACCCCTGCCCGCCGGACAAGCCGCTGCCCATCGCCCGCCGCACCCGCTCGTATCTGCGTTCCTGCGGCGCCTAGTTCCCGCGGCGCCCGGCCCCCGTCGCATCCGGCTCGCTTCGCATCACACGCGTCACAAAGAACCTCTTTCTGTCACACATGTCCCGTATACGCGGGCTCCTCGTCACAGCCGGTCGACAGCCACCCTCCGGCGGTCACTCCGCGTCGTTCTCCGGGAACAGGCTGAGTTGATCGCCAGCGTCACGCCGCAGCTCCCCCGACGGCTCCCCCCGAGCCGCCCCTGCGGCGATCGCAGGGAGGTGCCACAGATGACCGACCGCAAGCTCTGGTCCTACAAGGACATCGCCGCACACATCCGCGTGCAGCCCGACACCGTGCGCTCCTACCGCAAGCACGGCCTGCTCCCCGACCCCGACCACGTGGAGTCCGGGAAGCCCTACTGGTACGCGGACACCATCCGCGCCTGGGTCGCCGCGAGGCCCGGCAACCGCGGGCGCAGAGACTGACCGCCCCGGTGGTACACCACCCTCGGGTCCGGAGCGGCCCCCTCATTGAGGTGTACCCCCTAGGGGTATACAGTGGTGAGTGTCAGGGGGTCTCCGGGAACACCGGGACCACTCCTGCACATTACGACGCATATACAGGCACGCACACACGCCGCACCCTCATCGAGGAGAACGACATGAGCGCCCAGACCGAGCTCCCGCAGGCCGAGACCACCGGCTCCTGCTGCTCCCCCAGCGGTTCCTGCCACTCCGACGGCGCCGCCGCGACGCCGCAGGGCGCCGTGACGACCGTGTACGAGGTGACCGGCATGACCTGCGGTCACTGCGAGGGCGCCGTCAGCGAGGAGATCTCGGAGATCGCCGGCGTCAGCTCCGTCAAGGCGGTCGCCGCCACCGGCCTGGTGACCGTGGTCTCCGAGGCCCCGCTCGACGAGGCCGCCGTCCGCGCCGCGGTCGACGAGGCGGGCTACGAACTCGCCGGTGTCAGCAAGGCCTGACCCACCCCCTGCCGGGTACCCCGGGCCCTGTGACACCGTCACAGGGCCCGCAGCCGCTTCACCCCAGCCGTATGAAAGAGCCATGAACGAAGTCGAACTCGCCGTCGGCGGAATGACCTGCGCCTCCTGCTCCGCCCGCATCGAGAAGAAGCTGAACCGCGTGGAGGGCGTGACCGCGTCGGTCAATCTCGCCACGGAGAAGGCAAAGGTCTCGTACGCGGACGGGGTCGAGGTCGCGCAACTGATCGCGACGGTCGAGAAACTGGGCTACAGCGCGGCGGAGATCGTCCCGGAACCGCCGGAGCCACAGGCTCCGGCGACCACCGCCGACATCACGGAACCGGACACCCTGCGGCAGCGGCTCATCGGCTCGGCGCTGCTCTCGCTGCCGGTGGTCCTGCTCGCGATGGTCCCTGCCCTCCAGTTCGACAACTGGCAGTGGCTCTCGCTGACGCTGGCCGCGCCCGTCGTCGTCTGGGGCGGATACCCCTTCCACCGTGCCGCGTTCACGAACCTGCGGCACGGCGCCGCGACCATGGACACGCTGGTGTCGGTGGGCACGCTCGCCGCGTTCGGCTGGTCGCTGTGGGCGCTCTTCCTCGGTGACGCGGGAATGCCGGGGATGCGGCACGGCTTCACGTTCACCGTCTCGCGCGCCGACGCCGCCTCGACGCTTTACCTCGAAGTCGCCGCGGGCGTCATCACGTTCATCCTGCTCGGCCGCTGGCTGGAGGCCCGCTCGAAGCGGAAGGCGGGCGCGGCCCTGCGCACGCTGCTCGAACTGGGCGCCAAGGACGCGGCCGTGCTGCGCGACGGCACGGAGGTCCGCACACCGGTCGCGCGCCTGGTGGTCGGCGACCGGTTCGTCGTACGCCCCGGGGAGACCGTCGCGACCGACGGCACCGTCGTCGACGGCGCGTCCGCGGTCGACGTCTCGATGCTGACCGGCGAGTCCGTCCCGGTGGACGTGGCCGCGGGCGACGCGGTGACCGGAGCGACCACGAACGTCTCGGGGCGGCTCGTCGTCGAGGCGACGCGCGTCGGCTCCGACACCCGACTCGCCAGGATGGCCAAGCTGGTGGAGGACGCGCAGACCGGCAAGGCCCAGGTGCAGCGCCTGGCCGACCGGATAGCCGGGATCTTCGTGCCGGTGGTCCTGATGATCGCCACCGCGACGCTCGGCGGTTGGCTCGGCGCCACCGGCGACATGACGGCCGCCTTCACCGCGGCCGTCGCCGTCCTGATCATCGCCTGCCCGTGCGCCCTCGGCCTCGCGACCCCGACCGCCCTGATGGTCGGTACCGGGCGGGGCGCGCAGCTCGGCATCCTCATCAAGGGCCCCGAAGTCCTGGAGTCCACGCGGCGGGTGGACACGATCGTCCTGGACAAGACCGGGACGGTGACGACGGGGCGCATGACCCTGCGGGACGTGTACGCCACCGGGGAGACCGAGGAGAAGCAGTTGCTGCGGCTCGCGGGGGCCCTGGAGCACGCCTCCGAGCATCCCGTGGCACAGGCGGTCGCCGCGGGCGCCGCCACGGAGTTGGGGCTCTCGGTGGGCGCGCTGCCCGCCGTGGAGGGCTTCGAGAACGTCGCGGGGTCGGGCGTGCGCGGCACGGTGGAAGGGCACTTGGTGCTCGCGGGCCGTGAGGGGCTCCTGGCGGACGCGGGAGTCGAGGGACTCGCCTCGGTGGCCTCGCTCAGGGCGCGGGCCGAGGAGGCGGGACGTACGGCCGTCCTGGTGACCTGGGACGGCGTGGCCCGCGGTGTCCTCACCGTCGCCGACACCGTCAAGGACACCAGTGCCGAGGCGGTGCGCGAGCTGCGGGCCCTGGGCCTGACGCCGGTGCTGCTCACCGGCGACAACCGTGCCGTGGCCCGGGCGGTGGCCAAGTCCGTGGGCATCGGGGCGGACGCCGTGTACGCCGAGGTGCTGCCCGAGGAGAAGGTCGACGTCGTGCGGCGGCTGCGGGACGAGGGCAAGGTGGTCGCGATGGTCGGGGACGGCGTCAACGACGCCGCCGCGCTCGCCACGGCCGATCTGGGTCTCGCGATGGGCACGGGCACGGACGCGGCCATCGAGGCGAGTGATCTGACGCTGGTGCGCGGGGACTTGCGCGGGGCGGCCGACGCGATCAGGCTCTCCCGTAAGACCCTCGCCACGATCAAGGGCAATCTCTTCTGGGCCTTCGGTTACAACGTCGCCGCGCTGCCGCTCGCCGCCGCCGGGCTCCTGAATCCGATGATCGCCGGGGCCGCGATGGCATTTTCTTCGGTCTTTGTTGTCACCAACAGCCTCCGTCTCAGGAACTTCACATAAGCTCTTCACATCTTGGTCGCAGCATTCTCACGCCTGAGTCTCGATCGGCATATCGGGCCTCTTGCGCATGTACAGGACATATGCAGGAGACGCAGATCACAGCGATCCCAACGTAACCATTCGGGGGGCTCGCGAGTCTAAGAGGACGATGCCAGGGACGTCTTGGGGGACGTCTCTAGACATCGGGGACATCTTGGGGGATGTTCCTAGGAATGCGTTGGCCGGGACACGTGCACCGGGGAGCTTTGAGCGGCCCTCCCGATCCGTACGGGTCCCGGCAGATCGCAGTACGACTGGCGCGCTGCCACCACAGACGCCCGGCCGGATCCCGTGGGGGGAATCCGCACCGGGAAACAGGAAAGCGCCCCGACCGTCGACCCGTGGGGGGATCGACGGCGGGGCGCTTTTCGCTTGGCCCGGCGGCCTGGAAGGGTCAGCGGCCCTCGACCGGGACGAAGTCCCGGAGAACCTCGCCGGTGTAGATCTGGCGCGGGCGCCCGATGCGGGACCCCGGCTCCTTGATCATCTCGTGCCACTGCGCGATCCAGCCCGGGAGCCGGCCCAGCGCGAACAGCACGGTGAACATCTCGGTCGGGAAGCCCATCGCGCGGTAGATGAGACCCGTGTAGAAGTCCACGTTCGGGTAGAGCTTGCGCTCGACGAAGTAGTCGTCGGCCAGCGCGTGCTCCTCGAGCTTGAGCGCGATGTCGAGCAGCTCGTCGTCCTTGCCGAGAGCCGAGAGGACGTCGTGCGCCGCCGCCTTGATGATCTTCGCCCGGGGGTCGAAGTTCTTGTAGACGCGGTGCCCGAAGCCCATGAGCTTCACGCCGTCTTCCTTGTTCTTCACCTTGCGGATGAAGGTGTCGACGTCGCCGCCGTCCTGCTTGATGCCCTCGAGCATCTCCAGGACGGACTGGTTGGCGCCACCGTGCAGCGGGCCCCACAGGGCCGAGATGCCGGCGGAGATCGAGGCGAACATGTTCGCCTGCGACGAGCCCACCAGACGCACGGTGGAGGTCGAACAGTTCTGCTCGTGGTCCGCGTGCAGGATCAGGAGCTTGTCCAGCGCGGAGACGACGACCGGGTCCAGGTCGTACTCGGCGGCCGGCACCGAGAAGGTCATGCGCAGGAAGTTCTCGACGTAGCCGAGGTCGTTGCGCGGGTAGACGACCGGGTGGCCCACGGACTTCTTGTAGGCGTACGCCGCGATCGTCGGAAGCTTGGCGAGCAGGCGGATCGTCGAGAGGTCGCGCTGTTCCTCGTCGAACGGGTTGTGGCTGTCCTGGTAGAACGTCGACAGCGCGCTGACCACGGACGACAGCATCGCCATCGGGTGGGCGTCACGCGGGAAGCCGTCGTAGAACCGCTTGACGTCCTCGTGCAGCAGCGTGTGCTGCGTGATGTCATTCTTGAAGCTGGCGAGCTCGTCGACCTTCGGCAGTTCGCCGTTGATCAGCAGGTACGCCACCTCGGTGAAGGTGGAGCGCTCGGCCAGCTGCTCGATCGGGTAGCCGCGGTACCGGAGGATGCCCTGCTCGCCGTCGAGGTAGGTGATGGCGGATTTATAGGCGGCGGTGTTGCCATAGCCGCTGTCCAGGGTCACCAGACCGGTCTGGGCGCGGAGCTTCCCGATGTCGAAGCCCTTGTCGCCGACAGTTGAGTCGATCACCGGGTAGGTGTACTCGTCGCCATCGCCGTACCGCAGTACTACAGAGTTGTCGCTCACGTCATCCCTCACCGACGTTGTGCCTCTTCTTCGAGGTGCCCTGACTGTCTCTACCATCCCCCATTTGGCCCTGGAGAGTGCACTCGGGGTCGACCATTGGGCCTATTGGCGGCACTGAGTGCCGCCAACCTACTCATCCTGCCCCCCTGCGCCCCGGTTGCGGAAGTGCTCTGTGACCTTTCCTACTCGTTTGATCGATCAAAATTTTCCACGGCCTCCGGCGAGCCGGAAATCCAGGGCCGTACAGCGTCTGCCCGCGGAGACCGTGCGCACCGCTTGCCCCAGAGCCTTGCGCGAACCGACCAGGACGACCAGCTTCTTGGCGCGGGTGACCGCGGTGTAGAGCAGATTCCGCTGGAGCATCATCCACGCGCCCGTGGTCACGGGGATCACCACCGCCGGGTACTCGCTGCCCTGGGAGCGGTGGATCGTGACCGCGTACGCGTGCGCCAGTTCGTCCAGTTCGTCGAAGTCGTACGCAATCTCCTCGTCCTCGTCCGTAAGGACCGTGAGCCGCTGCTCATCGGAGTCGAGCGAGGTGACTACTCCGACGGTGCCATTGAAGACGCCGTTCTGCCCCTTCTCGTAGTTGTTGCGGATCTGGGTGACCTTGTCGCCGACGCGGAACACCCGGCCACCGAAACGCTTCTCCGGTACGTCGGGTCTGCTCGGGGTGATGGCCTGCTGGAGCAGGCCGTTCAGGTTGCCCGCGCCCGCGGGGCCGCGGTGCATGGGCGCGAGCACCTGGACGTCGCGGCGCGGGTCTAGGCCGAACTTCGCAGGGATGCGGCGCGCGGCCACGTCCACCGTGACCCGGCCCGCGTCCTCGGTCTCGTCCTCCACGAAGAGGAAGAAGTCCGAGAGTCCCTGGGTGATGGGCGGCACCCCGGAGTTGATGCGGTGGGCGTTGGTGACGACGCCGGACTGCTTGGCCTGGCGGAAGATGTGGGTGAGCCGGACCGCGGGGATGGGGCTGTGCTCGCTGAGCATGTCCCGCAGCACCTCGCCGGCGCCGACGCTCGGCAGCTGGTCCACGTCTCCGACGAACAGGAGGTGGGCGCCGGGGGCGACGGCCTTCACCAGCTTGTTGGCCAGGAGCAGGTCGAGCATGGACGCCTCGTCGACGACGACGAGGTCGGCGTCGAGCGGGCGGTCCTTGTCGTAGGCCGCGTCCCCTCCCGGCTTCAGCTCCAGGAGGCGGTGGACGGTGGAGGCCTCGGCTCCGGTGAGCTCGGCGAGGCGTTTGGCGGCACGGCCCGTGGGGGCGGCGAGGACGACCTTGGCCTTCTTGGCGCGGGCCAGCTCCACGATGGAGCGGACCGTGAAGGACTTGCCGCAGCCCGGGCCTCCGGTCAGGACGGCCGCCTTCTGCGTCAGCGCGAGCCTGACCGCCTCCTCCTGCTCGGGCGCGAGGTCGGCGCCCGTGCGGGTGGCGAGCCAGGACAGGGCCTTGTCCCAGGCCACGTCCTGGAAGGCCGGCATGCGGTCCTCCGGGGCCCTCAGGAGGCGCAGGAGCTGGGCGGACAGGGAGAGTTCCGCACGGTGGAAGGGGACGAGGTAGACGGCCGTGACGTCGCCTTCGCCCTCGGGGCCGGGGACTCGTTCGCGTACGACGCCCTCCTCCTCCTTGGCCAGCTCCGCCAGGCACTCGATGACCAGGCCCGTGTCCACCTGGAGCAGCTTCACCGCGTCGGCGATGAGGCGCTCCTCCGGGAGATAGCAGTTGCCCTGGTCGGTGGACTGGGAGAGTGCGTACTGCAGGCCCGCCTTGACGCGTTCGGGGCTGTCGTGCGGGATGCCGACGGACTGGGCGATGCGGTCCGCGGTGAGGAAGCCGATGCCCCAGACGTCGGCGGCGAGGCGGTAGGGCTCGTTCCGCACCATGGAGATGGAGGCGTCCGCGTACTTCTTGTAGATGCGGACGGCGATGGAGGTGGAGACGCCCACGCCCTGGAGGAAGACCATGACTTCCTTGATGGCCTTCTGTTCCTCCCAGGCCGCCGCGATCATCTTGGTCCGTTTGGGGCCGAGGCCCGGGACCTCGACGAGCCGCTTCGGCTCCCGCTCGATGATGTCGAGGGTGTCCACGCCGAAGTGGGTGGTGATGCGGTCGGCCATGACGGGGCCGATGCCCTTGATGAGGCCCGAGCCCAGATAGCGGCGGATGCCCTGGATGGTGGCGGGGAGGATGGTGGTGTAGTTCTCCACCGTGAACTGCTTGCCGTACTGGGCGTGGGAGCCCCAGCGGCCCTCCATGCGCAGGGACTCTCCCACCTGGGCGCCGAGCAGTGCGCCCACGACGGTGAGGAGGTCGCCGCCGCCGCGGCCGGTGTCCACACGGGCGACCGTGTAGCCGTTCTCCTCGTTCGCGTAGGTGATCCTCTCCAGGACCCCCTCGACCACCGCCGACGCGGCCGCTGCTCTGGCTGGACTCGACATGAGCAGACGCTATCGCCCGGCGCTGACAGCGCGGGAAGCCTGTGGACAACTTCGAGGGGGCCCGGTCTCTCGACCGGGCCCCCTCGGGTCTCCCCTCCCCTGCCGGAACTCCGCTGATCCCCCCAGATCTCCCCCCACGGAAGTCCCGACGCACAGTACGACCCGCGTCGGGCGGGAAGGGTTGCACGGGCAAGGCGAAGTATTTTCGGGGTGCCGACGAAGTCGGGCAGACGTAACTTTTAACGCATGAGCGAAGAATCTCCCGAAAACTCCACGCCCGAGACCTCGCTGCAGAGGGACGTCCTCGACGAACTCGGCGACGACAAGCTCCAGGAGATCGCGGGGCTTCTCGGTACGGACGCCGCGGGGGCGCAGGACGTCGTGGGCACTACGGTGAACGCGCTCTCGGGGAACCTCCAGGAGAAGGCGGAGGACCCCGCGGAGGCGGCGGAGGTCGAGCAGGCGCTCGCCGAGACGGCGCCCGCCGAACCTCCTCCGCAGGGGATCGCCGGGTTCGGGGGCTTCGGCGGTCTGGCCGCGGGCGGCATGCTCTCCGGTGTCCTGGCGAAGATGAGCAAGCCGGTGGCGACCGCGGTGGCGAAGAAGACGGGGCTGCCCGCGGCCACCGTGACCCGGGTGATCGAACTCCTGATCCCGGTGCTCCTGACGGTGCTGACGAAGCGGGCCCGGACGTCGCCGAAGCCGGGCGCCACGGGTTCCCCCGGGGGCGGCGGCATCGGCGACCTCCTGAACCAGATCCTGGGCGGTGGCAAGAAGCGGTAGCGCGCTCGGGGGCGGTGCGGGTCCGTGTGTGCCGCGCCGGTATGCCCGTCCTCGCTATCCGCCGGTGGGCGCTCTTTTGCTTCACCTCGGGAGTACCGCGAACCGTGCTCCGGGCGGACCGGCACACCCCCTCGCGTCTCGATGCCGGGTGCGGGTGCGTGGGGCCCGGTCTCCTCGCGGCTGAGGCACATCGCCTCCCGTATTGTTCGGGGCTCTGGAGTTTCAGGGGGCTTACAAGATCACCGAAGGTGTTGCAGACCGCACCCCGCAGGCTCCCCGACCTCGAACCACAGAAGCTTCCCCCCGCTGCCGAAGAGCTGATCCCCGAGCGGCCACCCGCCCCACGCGTCCGCGCAGTGGCGTACGAGGAGGAGTCCGCGCCCGCTGTCGGAGTCCGTTGCCACGTGCGGCGCACCGTATGCGCCGGGAGGTTTGTCGAAGGGGGCCGGAATGTGGGGATTGCTGTCCCATACCCCTACCCGAAGCCGCCCGTGCCGAACGGACCGCAGCCGCAGCGAGGAGGGCCCTTTGGTGTGCCGGTAGGCATTGGTGACCATCTCCGACGTCAACAGCTCGGCAACGTCGAGGAGTTCTCCCATGCCGTGCCCGGTGAGCGCGGCTCTCAAGGTCATACGGGCTACGCGGGGCGCTCTTGGATCATGGGGCAAGTGGAGGGCGTAGGACCAGCCTTGGGGTGGGGCTACGGTGACCATGGGGATCTCCAGGAAGGAAGGGGGCATGAGCCGTCCAGGACTGCGTCCAGCGGTGGCGGTACCGCGATGGTGCGGTGCTCTTCCGGCTTACGGACGCGGCCAGTTGGGCGGCTTGGCAGCAACCGTAGGGCAGTCGGTGTAATACTTGATACCGAACTGGGGATTAGCTTCATGTTTCCCTCGTGTGGGTGATCCGAGGGTGCAGTCCGAGAAGAGAGAAGGCGCACGTGCCGCCCAGCACCAATCCCACCCTGCGTCAGCGGCGACTGGGAACGGAACTACGCAAGCTCCGCGAGCACGCCGGGCTGACCGCCACCGCCGCCGCAACGCTTCTCGGCCTCAAGCAAGGGCAGATCAGCAGCATCGAGGCAGGCCGCTACCCCGTAAGCGCTGACCGGGTCCGCACTTTTGCACGCAGCTACAGCTGTGCTGATGAACCCCTGATCGACGCATTGGCTTCAATGACGGGCGGCCGGAAACGAGGCTGGTGGGACGAGTACCGCGATCACCTGCCGTCCAGCTTGATCGATCTCGCCGAACTGGAGCACCATGCTTCCGAGTTGCGGGTCGCCCTGGTAATTCACATCCCTGGCCTCCTGCAGACCACGGATCACGCCCGCGCGCTCTTCCGCGAGGTGGTTCCACCCATGCGGCAGTACGAGATCGAACACCGCCTGACGCACCGTATGAAGCGCCAGGAGATCCTCCACCGGGCAACTTCGACCCCGTACACCGCAGTCATTCACGAGTCAGCCCTGCGGATGGGATTCGGGGGTCCAGCCGCCAGCCGCGCACAGCTCCAGCACCTCATCGAAATGAGCGAACTACCCCATGTGTCTGTCCGAGTGATCCCCTTCGGACATACCCCCTTCCCCGGGACCGGGCAGTCCGTCGACTACCTCGCAGGGCCAGTCCCGCGACTCGATACTGTCCAATTGGACACGCACCACGGCTGCGAATTTCTAGACGCAGAGGCACAGTTGGCTAAGTACCGCTCCGTGCTGGACCGCATGGAGAAGGGGGCACTCAAGCCATCCCTGTCACGCGATCTGATCCACAAGCTGACCCAGGAACTCTGAGGATCACGACCATGCACACGTACGACTGGCAGAAGTCCACGTACAGCGGAGACGCATCGAACTGCGTCTACGTCGCCGCCACCCCCGACGGCACAATCCGCCTCCGGGAGAGCGACACCCCGGACATCGCCCTCACCACAACCCCCGCCCCCCTCCACGCCCTGATACGCACCCTCAAGACCGCCCCGAACTGAGCAGTTGCAAGAAAGTCCCGTCGGCACGCCGCCAAGCGGTGTCCTTTACGGGACTTTCCTGCAACCCAGCCATTTTTGGGGCTAGCAGGCGTGTTGTACGTAGCTTTGGGTTGTTTCTGTGAGGAGTTTTACGCCGGGGTGGGTCCACAGGGTGTCGTTGAAGAGTTCGACCTCTATGGGGCCCCCGTAGCCCGCCTTCTCCGCCAGGGCGCGCCATGCGCGCAGGTCGATGGAACCCTCCCCCAGCTGGCCGCGGCCGTTGAGGACGCCCTCGGGGAGCGGGGTGATCCAGTCGGCCAGTTGGAAGGCGTGGAGGCGGCCGCCGCGTCCCGCGCGGTCGATCTGCGCGGGAGCCCTGTCGTCCCACCACACGTGGTACGTGTCCACGCAGACCCCGACCTGCGAAGCCGGAAACTGCTCCGCCAGGTCCAGCGCCTGGGCCAGCGTGGAGACCACGCAGCGGTCCGAGGCGAACATGGGGTGGAGGGGTTCGATGGCCAGGCGGATGCCCCGCGAGGCGGCGTACGGAGCGAGCTCCGCAAGGGCCTCGGCGATCCGTGAGCGGGCCCCGTGCAGGTCCTTGCTGCCGACGGGCAGGCCGCCGGAGACCAGGACCAGCGTGTCCGTGCCGAGGGCGGCTGCCTCGTCGATCGCCGCCTTGTTGTCGTCGACGGCCGCCATGCGCGCGTGCGGTTCGATGGCCGTCAGGAATCCGCCGCGGCAGAGCGTGGTCACCGTCAGGCCCGCGTCGCGCATCAGCTTGGCGGT
This sequence comes from Streptomyces sp. NPDC055099, assembly GCF_053607685.1. Lineage (NCBI taxonomy): Bacteria > Bacillati > Actinomycetota > Actinomycetes > Kitasatosporales > Streptomycetaceae > Streptomyces > Streptomyces sp. NPDC055099. The sequence goes on from NZ_JBSGUA010000001.1 coordinate 948,489, forward strand.
CGCCTCCAGGCCGTACGCCTGGACCGGCTCCCGCCACAGGCCGACCCCGGTGACGCCCAAGTCCGTGCAGGCTTCAGCCAGTTCCGGCAGGGACAGCTGCTTGACGGTCATCTGGTTGATGGAGAACCGCGCCAGGTCTCCGCTCCCGGTCACGCTCATTGCTGGACTCCGTACGTGGTGAGCAGGGACTTCATGCGGGACTCGGCCAGGGCCGGGTCCGGGAACAGGGCGAGCCCGTCGGCCAGTTCGTAGGCGCGGGTCAGGTGCGGCAGCGAACGGGCCGACTGCAGGCCGCCCACCATCGTGAAGTGGCTCTGGTGGCCCGCCAGCCAGGCCAGGAAGACCACCCCCGTCTTGTAGAAGCGGGTGGGGGCCTGGAAGAGGTGGCGGGACAGTTCGACCGTGGGGTCGAGACAGGCGCGGAACCCCTTCGTGTCACCGGTGTCCAGCAGGCGCACCGCCCGCGCGGCCAGCGGCGCCAGCGGGTCGAAGATGCCGAGCAGGGCGTGGCTGAAGCCCTGGTCGTCGCCCGCGATCAGTTCGGGGTAGTTGAAGTCGTCGCCCGTGTAGCAGCGGACGCCGTCCGGGAGGCGGCGGCGCAGGGCGATCTCGCGGCCCGGGTCGAGCAGGGAGATCTTGATGCCGTCGACCTTGTCCGGGTGCGCGGTGATGACCTCCAGGAAGGTCTCGGTCGCCGCGTCCAGGTCCTCGCTGCCCCAGTAGCCGGTGAGCGCCGGGTCGAACATCGGGCCGAGCCAGTGCAGGATCACCGGCTCGCTCGCCTGACGCAGGAGGTGGCCGTACGTCTCCAGGTAGTCGTCCGGCGACTTCGCCACCGCCGCGAGCGCCCGGGACGCCATCAGGATCACCTGGGCGCCGCTCGACTCGACCAGGGCCAGCTGTTCCTCGTAGGCCCCGCGGACCGTCAGGAGGTCCGCGGGGCCGGTCAGTTGGTCCGTGCCCGCACCGCAGGCGATCGCGCCGCCCACCGACTTCGCCTCCGCCGCGGAACGCGTGATCAGTTCCGCCGCGCCCTTGAAGTCCAGGCCCATCCCCCGCTGCGCGGTGTCCATCGCCTCGGCGACGCCCAGGCCCTGCGCCCACAGGTGGCGGCGGAAGGCGAGGGTCGCGTCCCAGTCGACGGCCGCCGGGGAGTCCGGGGACACGTCGGCGCAGGGGTCCGCGACGACGTGGGCCGCCGAGAAGACCGTGCGGGAGGTGAGGGGGGAGGTTCCGGCGTCGGCGGACAGCGGGGTGCGGCACGGCTCGTACGCGTACGTCGTGCCGTCCGGCCGCGGCAGCTGAAGCGTCACTGTGCGATCTCCGGCACCTCGATGCGGCGGCCCTCGGCCGAGGACTTCAGGCCCAGTTCGGCGAGCTGTACGCCGCGCGCGCCCGCGTGCAGGTCCCAGTGGTAGGGCGCGTCGGCGTAGACGTGCCGCAGGAACAGTTCCCACTGCGCCTTGAAACCGTTGTCGAACTCCTGGTTGTCGGGGACCTCCTGCCACTGGTCGCGGAACGAGTGGGTGACGGGCAGGTCCGGGTTCCAGACCGGCTTGGGGGTGTTGCTCCGGTGCTGTACGCGGCAGTTGCGCAGGCCCGCGACCGCCGAGCCCTCCGTGCCGTCCACCTGGAACTCGACGAGTTCGTCGCGGTTCACGCGGACCGTCCAGGAGGAGTTGATCTGGGCGATCACGCCGCCTTCGAGCTCGAAGATGCCGTACGCGGCGTCGTCGGCCGTCGCGTCGTACGGCTTGTCCCGCTCGTCCCAGCGCTGCGGCACGTGCGTCGCGGCGAGCGCCTGGACGCTGCGTACGCGGCCGAACAGCTCGTGCAGGACGTACTCCCAGTGCGGGAACATGTCGACGACGATGCCGCCGCCGTCCTCCGCGCGGTAGTTCCAGGAGGGGCGCTGGGCGCTCTGCCAGTCGCCCTCGAAGACCCAGTAGCCGAACTCGCCCCGGACGGACAGGATCTTGCCGAAGAAGCCGCCGTCGATGAGGCGCTTGAGCTTGAGCAGTCCCGGCAGAAAGAGCTTGTCCTGGACGACGCCGTGCTTGATGCCGGCGGACTGGGCGAGGCGGGCCAGTTCGAGGGCTCCCGCGAGGCCCGTCGCGGATGGCTTCTCGGTGTAGATGTGCTTGCCCGCGGCGATGGCCCGCTTGATGGCCTCCTCGCGCGCCGAGGTGACCTGCGCGTCGAAGTAGATGTCGATGGCGGGGTCGGCCAGGACCGCGTCCAGGTCGGTCGAGACGGCCTTCTCGGCGTCAAGTCCGTGGCGGTCCGCGATCTCCCGCAGGGCGTGTTCCCTGCGGCCCACCAGGACCGGCTCGGGCCACAGCACCGTGTTGTCGGCGTCATGGAGGGCGAGTCCGCCCTGCTCGCGCAGGGCGAGCAGGGAGCGGACGAGGTGCTGGCGGTAGCCCATCCGTCCCGTCACACCGTTCATGGCGATGCGCACCGTCTTGCGAGTCACAGGGGTCCCTCCGTACGCAGGTAAGCGTATAGCAAGCGCTTTCTATACGAGAAGAAGCTAGCCTGCCGCACAAGGTTCGGACAAGGGCTTCGGACCAGAGCCGTGACCGGAGGACGACGAGATGACCGTGACCCTGGCCGATGTGGCGGCCCGCGCCCAGGTCTCCCCCGCGACCGTCTCCCGCGTGCTGAACGGCAACTACCCGGTGGCCGCGGCCACCCGGGAGCGTGTCCTGCGGGCCGTGAACGACCTCGACTACGTCCTCAACGGGCCCGCGAGTTCGCTCGCCGCCGCCACGTCCGACCTGGTCGGCATCCTGGTGAACGACATCGCCGACCCCTTCTTCGGGATCATGGCGGGCGCCGTCCAGTCCGAGATCGGCGGCCCCGGCGGGCGCGCCGGCGGCGAGCGGATGGCCGTGGTCTGCAACACCGGGGGCTCCCCGGAGCGCGAGCTGACCTATCTGACGCTGCTGCAGCGCCAGCGCGCCGCCGCGGTCATCCTGACCGGCGGCGCCCTGGAGGACCCCGCTCACGCCGCCGCGATGTCCGCGAAGCTGGCGCGCCTCGCGGACGCGGGCACCCGGATCGTGCTCTGCGGACGGCCGCCCCTCGCGGATTCGGACGCGGTGGCGGCCACGCTCACCTTCGACAACCGCAGCGGCGGGCGGCGGCTCACGGAGCATCTGCTGACGCTGGGGCATCGCAGGATCGGGTACGTGGCGGGCCCGATGGAGCGCACGACCACCCGGCACCGCCTGGAGGGCCACCGGGCCGCGCTCGCGGCGTCGGACACGGGCAAGGGCGACCCGGACGAACTGACCGTCCACGGCCCCTACACCCGCCGGTCCGGCTACGAGGCGACCCTCGAACTCCTGCGCCGCGACCCGGACCTGACGGCCGTCGTGGCCGCCAACGACACGGTCGCCCTGGGCGCCGCGGCCGCCCTGCGCGACCAGGGCCTGCGCATCCCCGAGGACATCTCGGTGGCGGGCTTCGACGACCTGCCCTTCTCGATCGACGCCGTCCCCGCCCTGACGACCGTACGCCTGCCGCTGCACGAGGCAGGCGCCCGGGCGGGCCGCCTGGCCACGGGTGCGGAGGAGGCACCGCCCGGGGGCGTCGCGACGATCGAGGCGGAGCTGATGGTGCGGGGATCCACGGCGCCGCCGTGCCGGTAGGCCAGAGGCATGGCGGTCATGGAGGGGGCGGCGTACCGTTGACTCAGTCAAGGGTGGCTTGTCCGGTCGCCCCGGGAGGGAATCGTCATGTCACACGCCTCCGATACGCCGATCCATGAGATCCGCGCCTTCAACCGCTTCTACACGAACCTCATCGGCGCCCTCGACTACAGCCGTCAGCTGTACGTCCCGTACACCCTCACCGAGTCCCGGGTCCTCTACGAGATCGCTCACTCGTCCCGCCCCGACGCCGCCGACCTGCGCTCCGAACTCACGCTCGACGCCGGGTACTTGAGCCGCCTGCTCGGCAAGTTCGAGAAGGCGGGGCTCATCGAGCGCGCCCCCTCCGAGCGCGATCCGCGGCGCCAGCGCATCACGCTCACCCAGCGGGGGCGCGAGACCGCGGGGCTGCTGGACGAGCGGTCCAACGAAGCCATGGGATCACTGCTGTCCACCGTCCCGGCCCGCGAGCGGCCCCGCCTCGCGGACGCCCTGCGCACCGTCCGGGAGATCCTGGCCGACCGCGAGGGCAAGGAGCCCTCACGCCCTTTCTTGCGCGAGCCCGGGGCCGGTGACCTCGGGTGGATCGTGCAGCGCAACGCCGCCCTGTACGCGGCGGAGTACGGCTTCAACGCCGACTACGAAGGTCTGGTCGCGCGGATCATCGCCGACTACGCCGAGGATCACGACCCGCATCTGGAGCGGACGTGGATCGCCGAACTCGACGGGCGGCCCGTGGGCTGCGTGATGTGCGTGCGCGACGACGCGCCGGGGACCGCCCGGCTGCGGCTCCTGCTCGTCGAGCCCGACGCCCGGGGACACGGCATCGGGGATCAACTGGTGCGCGCGTGCATCGAGTTCGCGCGCGGCGTCGGCTACCGCGAGATGGTCCTGTGGACCAATGACATCCTCGGCGCCGCCCGCTCCATCTACCAGAAGCACGGTTTCGTCCTCGTCGACGAGAAGCCGCACCGCTCCTTCGGCGTCGACCTCGTGGGGCAGGACTGGCAACTGCACCTAGGGTCTGCGACATGAAACTCGCCTTTTCCACCCTCGGCGTGCCCGGACTCCCCCTCGCCGACGTGCTGAACCTGGCCACCACCCACGGCTATCACGGCATCGAACTGCGCGCGCACCCCGAAGAGCCGGTCCACCCGGGAATCGATCTCGCCGAACGGGCCGATGTGGCGGCCCAGTTCAAGGCCGCGGGCATCGAGATCCTCGGCGTCTGCGGGTACGCGCGCGTGGCCGAGCCGGGCGACGACGGGCCCGTGCTCGAAGAGATACGTTCCCTGCTCACCCTCGCCCGCGACCTGGGCGCCCCCTTCATCCGCGTCTTCCCCGGCGGCGGCACCGAGCAGAGCGCGGACGAGGCCGACGCGACCGCCGCACGACGGCTCGGCACGGCAGCCGAGTCCGCCGCGGACTTCGGCGTACGCATCCTTCTGGAGACCCACGACTCGCACCGCACCGGCGCCGCGGCGACCCGCGTGCTCGGTGCGGTCGGCCACCGCAACGCGGGCGCCCTGTGGGACGTGATGCACACCTGGCTCGGCGGCGAGTCCCCCGCCGACAGCCACGCGGCGCTCTCCCCGTACCTCGGCTACGTCCAGGTGAAGGACATCGCGTCGGCCGACGACACGACGCCGCTGGGCCTCGGCGAGGGCGTCCTGCCCCTCGCCGAGTGCGTGGACGTGCTGCTCAGCGGGGAGCACCGGGACGGCTGGCTGTGCTGGGAGTACGAGAAGCGGTGGTACGAGGAGGCGAAGCCGCTTCCCGAACGCCTGGGCCAGGGACGGGACTTCCTGTCACGCCTCCTTGCCCGTCAGGCCTGACGCCGGTCACGGCTCCCGTACCGCCACGCCTGCCACCCGCCAAGGACGCCAGGCCCACCCCGCCGACCAGGAGCGCCGCCGCGCACCACCCGAGGGCGCTCACCGACTCGCCGAGGACGAGTCCGGCGGCGGACATCCCGAACACCGGGACCAGGAGCGAGAAGGGCGCGACGGTCGACGCCGGGTGGCGGCGCAGCAGGTAACCCCAGGCGCCGAAGCCGAAGACGGTCGTGATCCACGCGACGTAGACGATGATCCCGACGCCCTGCCAGTCCAGTGCGGCCAGGGCGTCGCGGTCCGCGCCCGGGCCCTCGAAGAGCAGCGAGAGCCCGAGCAGCGGCAGGACCGGGACCGTGCTCACCCACACCATGAAGTTGAGGGAGTCGGGCGGGGACGCCTTGCGGGTCAGGACGTTCGACGCGCCCCAGCAGGCGGCGGCGCCGACCAGCAGCGCGAAGGCCGTGAGCGGCCCCGCCTCCCCCTCGTCGACCGCCGCGACGCCGATGCCCGCGAGCGCGATGACCATGCCGAGGACGCGTACGCGGCCGGGACGTTCGCCGAGGGCCACGAAGGCGAAGAGGGCCGTGAACACCGCCTGGATCTGCAGGACGAGGGAGGACATCCCGGCCGGCATCCCCGCGTCCATGCCGATGAACAGCAGCCCGAACTTGGCCACCCCGAGGACGAGTCCGACCCCGACGATCCACTTCCACGCGACCTTGGGCGGCCCCACGAAGAACACCGCGGGCAGCGCCGCCGCCAGGAACCGCAGGGCGGAGAACAGCAGCGGCGGGAAGTGGTCGAGGCCCACCTCGATGACGACGAAGTTGACGCCCCAGACGGCGGCGACGAGGACGGCGAGGAGGACATGAGCGGGACGCATGCGTCGAGGATCACCCGCTCCGACCATGTAGGACCAGCGCGGATCTCTGCATGATGGGATGAAGCAACGCTAATGAATCCGACGGCGCCGACCGACGTCGCCGCCCCATGGGAAGGGCCTCCCGTGCTCGATCTCGCCCGGCTCCGCGCCCTGCACGCCGTCTCCGTGCACGGCACCGTCGGCGCCGCCGCCACCGCACTCGGCTACACCCCCTCCGCCGTGTCCCAGCAGATCGCCAAGCTGGAGCGCGAGACCCGCACCACCCTCCTCGAACGGCAGGGCAGGGGTGTGGCCCTCACCGAGGAGGCCCGCCATCTCGCCTCCACCGCGCAGGAGTTGATGGCCATCGTGGAGCGCGCCGAGACGGAGCTCGAGGAGCGGCGCGGGCTGCCCGCGGGGCGGCTGACCGTCGCCGCGTTCGCCTCGGCGGCGCGCGGTCTGCTGCCCGGCGTCCTCGCGGACCTGGCCCGGCGGCACCCCGCGCTGGACGCCCGGATGTCGGAGATCGACCCGCATCTCTCCATCGACCTGGTGGCCAAGGGCGCGGTGGACATGGCGGTCGTGCACGACTGGGACATCGCGCCGCTGCCGACGCCGCCCGGCGTCGAACAGGCCGTCATCGGGGACGACTTGTGCGATCTCGTGGTGCCCGCGGCGCACCCGCTCGCGGGGCGGGCCTCCGTGCGCCGCGAGGACCTCAAGGGCGAGCGGTGGATCACCCAGCCGCCGGGGCTGGTCTGCCACGAGTGGCTGGTGCGCACCCTGCGCGAGGCGGGCTGCGAGCCGGACATCGCGCACACGGCGGAGGAGAACCCCACCCTGGTCGCGCTGGTCGCGGCGGGGCTCGGCATCGCGCTCATCCCGCGCCTGGGCCGCGGCCTCGTCCCGGACGGCGCGGTCACCGTGCGGCTCGATCCGCTGCCGGTGCGGCGGCTGTACGCGCTGTGGCGGACCGGGGCGTCGCGGCGCCCCGCGATCGCGGAGACGGTACGGACCCTGCAGAGCCACTGGGCCGAGGCGGCGCCCGGAAGGCAGGACTCCTGAGCCTCGGACTCCAGAGCATCGGACTCCAGAACCTCAGGATTCTTCTGCGCACTGAGCCTCAGGATTCCCCTGCGCACCACTTTCCGGAAAACGCCCGCCGCGGGGAACCCGCGCGGACCGACCGCCGTCAAATCGCCGTGCTGCCGGGTGAGTCTCCGCGAGGCGGTGTCGGCATCGCTGCTGGCTGCGAACGCTGACCACCCTCTCTGCCGCCCGTGGCCGGCAGCATGCCGTCACCGGTGCGCCCCCCTCCACCAGCGCCGGTGACGGCCCCTCTCCCGCACAGTGGCTGCCGATTCCCTTGACCGGCAGAAATCTTCGGGATATCCGTGACACTCGGAAAGTTTCCTTCAGCCGGTTCCCCCAGTCCGGCTCCGGTCCGGCATCCGTCCCCGAGGACGTCCCCGAAGGAGCGCACATGACCCACCGCAACGCCTCCAGACGCACCCTGCTCACCGCCACGGCCGTCGCGGCGACGGCCCTGGCCGCGCCCTTCGCCGCCCACGCGGCCGGCGACGGCGACCGCGGTCGCGACCGGAAGCTGCGGGAGCTCATCTCCCGCATGAGCCTCGAGGAGAAGGTCGGCCAGCTCTTCGTGATGCATGTGTACGGTCACTCCGCCACCGCGCCCGACCAGGCCGACATCGACGCCAACCTCAAGGAACTCGGCGTACGCACCGCCGCGGAGGCCGTGGCCAAGTACCACCTCGGCGGCATCATCTACTTCGGCTGGGCCCACAACACCCGCGCCCCGCACCAGATCGCCGACCTCTCGAACGGCATCCAGCGCGCCGCCCTCACCCCGGACGCCCCGGAGCAGTCCCCCACCGCCCGCATCCCGCTGCTCATCTCCACCGACCAGGAGCACGGGGCCGTCGCCCGCGTCGGCGTCCCCGCCACGCTCCTGCCCGGCGCGATGGCCCTGGGCGCCGGGGGCTCACGCTCCACCGCGCGCAAGGCGGCCCGCATCGCGGGCACCGAACTGCGCGCGCTCGGCATCCGGCAGAACTACGCCCCGGTGGCCGACGTGAACGTCAACCCCGCCAACCCCGTCATCGGCGTACGGTCCTTCGGCTCGGACCCCGAAGCGGTCGCCGATCTGGTCGCCGCGCAGGTCAAGGGCTACCAGGGCGCGGACATCGCCTCGACGTCCAAGCACTTCCCCGGGCACGGCGACACCAAGGACGACAGCCACTCCAAGCTGCCGTACATCCACCACACACGGGAGCAGTGGGAGACCCTGGACGCCCCGCCGTTCCGGGCGGCGGTGGCGGCGGGCATCGACTCGATCATGACCGCGCACATCGTGGTCCCCGCCCTCGACCCGGCGGAGGACCCGGCCACGCTCTCCCGCCCCATCCTCACCGGCATCCTGCGCGAGGAACTCGGCTACGACGGGGTCGTGGTGACGGACTCGCTCGGCATGCAGGGCGTGCGCACGAAGTACGGCGACGACCGCGTGCCGGTGCTCGCGCTGAAGGCGGGCGTCGACCAGCTCCTGAACCCGCCGAAGCCGGAGATCGCCTGGAACGCGGTGCTCCAGGCCGTGCGGGACGGCGAGTTGACGGAGGCGCGGCTCGACGAATCGATCCTGCGGATCCTGCGCCTCAAGGCGAAGCTGGACCTCTTCTCCGACCCGTACGTCACCGCGCGCGGTGTCGACCGGACCGTCGGCACGCGGGCGCATCTCGCCGCCGCCGACCGGATCGCGGAGGAGACGACGACGCTGCTGATCAACACGGACGGGCTGCTTCCGCTCTCGCGGCGCACACAGCGGAACGTGCTCGTCGTGGGCGCCGATCCGGCGTCGCCGTCGGGGACGACGGGGCCGCCGACCACCGTCATCGGGCGTGAGCTGACGGACCTCGGCTTCACGCCGACGGTGCTGCCGACGGGCACGGCTCCCTCCGCCGCCAAGATCGCCGAGGCGGTGGCGGCGGCCGGGGGCAAGGACGCGGTGCTCGTGGGTACGTACAACGTGGGGGCGGGAAGCGCGCAGATCGCCCTGGTGGAGGCGCTGGTGGCGACCGGCGTCCCGGTCGTCGCCCTCGCGATCCGCAATCCGTACGACGTGGCGCGGCTGCGCGGCGTGGGCGCGTCCCTCGCCGCGTACTGCTGGACGGACGTCGAACTGCGCGCCGCGGTACGGGTGATCGCGGGGCGCGCCGAGCCGCGCGGGAAGCTGCCCGTGCCGGTGCAGCGTGCGGATGATCCGGCGCAGGTGCTGTATCCGGTCGGGCACGGCCTGACGTACTGACCCGTACGCCGGGCCGACGGCGCGCCACCTCCACCTGACCCAAAGCACCCCGTGCACCTGGCGTGCGCCCGCCCCCGCGGGCCACGCTGGGTGCACATATCGGGGGGTTCGCCATGCTTGTCATGCTTGGCCGACGGTGTGCGGGGGTGTGTGCGGGGGTGCTGCTTCTGGTCGCGTGCGTCGGTGCGGCCGGCTGCCAGAACTCCTCGGACCCGGAATCGGATTCGTCCGGCCGGCGGCCGTCCTCGTCGGTTCCTTCCGGGCACGGAGCGGTCTTCCTCGCGGTGGACGAGTGCAGTTCGCGGGGGCGCGAGACCTTCACGGAGGTGTCGTGCACGAGCGAGCGCGCGGCGGCGCGGGTCATCGCCCGCTACGACGGCAAGGTCGCGGAGGGCCCCTCGTGCCCGGCACGCACGGACTTCGTCCTGCACATCAGCGAGAACAGGCCCGCGGTGGACGAGGACGGGAACGGTGCGGTGCCGCGGGGGTACGCCTGCATGCGGAACCTTGAACTGCCGCATCCCGGTGACCCCGGGGGCGGGGGCGGTCCTCGGACGGTGGTCGGGGACTGTGTGTACGGGGCGGGCGAGGGGGAGGTGCGGGAGACGGCGTGTGACGGGTCTGGCGCGAGGGCCCCGGAGTACCGGGTGACTTCGGCGGTTCCGTCACGTGACGCGTGCCCGGCCACGACCCAGCTCTATGTGTCGCTGGAGGGTGGGAAGCCGGTGGGGTGTGCGGTGCGGGTGTGAGCGGTTCTTCTTTCCCCAACCCCGCCCCTTCCCGGAAACCCGCTCGGCGAGGGGGCCTTGTCCTCAAACGCCGGACGGGCTGTCTTGCAGCCCCTCCGGCGTTTGAGGAGCGGGGAATGCCCCGCAGGGACCGCCCCTACGGCCGCAGACTCTGCTTCCGGTCCGCGTCCTTGCGGTCGAGCTTCGCGTCGTAAGGAGCCAGCGGCTTCGGGGAAGCCGAAGTGGAGACCCCGGCCCAGGCCTGGATTCGCTCCGTCGCCTTCGCCTTGTCCGCAGCGACGAGACCGGCCACGTTCGCCCCGTGGTTGGCGCCCGGCGCGGTGAAGACGTGGGAGTCGTGCTTCGCGCCCCTGGCGGGACGGAACGGCTCGGCACCCCACGGGTCGTTCTCGCCGTAGACGTACATCATCCGCTGCGCGTTGTGCCGCACCCAGCGGTCCACGTCCTTCATGGCGCCCGACTGGAACTTCATCGGGATCTCACGCGGCACGAAGTTCCGCGGCGGCTGGTAGCCGTAGCGGCTCAGGTCGCCGAGCCAGGGCTGCTTGATGTCGGGCGAGCCGAGCTGCGTACCGGCCTGGTAGTAGTACGGCGTGTACGGGGTCAGGCCCTGGTCGGTGTAGGAGGCCCAGCCGCCCACCGAGTCGACGTAGTCGAAGATCACCTGGTCCGAGGCGGACGACGCGTCGGGGACGTCCGCGCACGCGGACTCCGGCTGGTACTGCCAGAAGCCCCACACCATGTCGAGGACGACGGCCTCGTAGGCCTTGTCCAGGTTGCCGACGGTCTTGAAGGTGTAGTTGCCGGCCTCGGCGAACTCCGCGTACTTCTTCTCCAGCGGCTCGCGGCGCACGAGCGCCTCACGCTGCACTGCCTCCAGCGCGGCGCGGCACTCCTTGGTGCCGACCGTCTCGAAGAACTCGTCGTAGCGCGAGTCCTCCTTGTTCACCACGTCGTTCGGGGCGACGTACGCGACGATGCCGTCCATGTCACGCGGGTAGAAGCGCTCGTAGTACGTGGCGGTCATGCCGCCCTTCGAGCCGCCGGTCGCCAGCCACTTCTTGTCGTAGATGGGCTTGAGCGCCTTGAAGATGCGGTGCTGGTCGCTCGCGGCCTGCCAGATGTCGAGCTTGGACCAGTCGGCCGGCTCGGGGCGGGACGGCGTGAAGAAGCGGTACTCCATGGAGACCTGGTTGCCGTCGATGATCCGCGTCGGCTCGCTGCGGCTGGGGTTCGTCGAGACGTTGTAGCCGCTGGTGAAGAAGGCCGTGGGGCGGGCGGTGTCCTTGTGCAGCACCGTCAGGCGCTGCTTGAAGGTGCCCTTGGAGGGGTGCCGGTGGTCGATCGGCTGGGTGTAGTTGAGGACGAAGTAGCGGTAGCCGGTGTACGGCTTCTCCTCGATCAGGCTCATGCCCGGTATCGCCAGGAGCCGGTCCTTGATGTCGGTGGCCTGCGGCTTCGCGGCGGTGGCCGCCCCTGCCGCACTCACTGTGCCCGCGGTGCCGATGCCTATCAGCACCACGAGTGACAGCAGCCATCTGAGCGCCTTGCGCATGCACTCTCCCCTAAGTTCGCGATTGCGTCCGCCGGAACTTATCGGAGCAACTCGCTCACCACTAGGGGCTCTTGCGTCACGTAGGGACGCAGTACGTCACAAAGGGGCGCACAACGTGCACGATGCGATCAGTAAGCCGTCAGCACAGAATCCAGCCCGAGCTGGTGCTGCCCCCGCCGACCCTGCCCTTCACCCACACGCAGCGCTGCCCCGCGTGCACCGTCACCGGCCCCGCGTGATGCGTGTAGCGGCCCTTGTCCCTGGCCGGGCGGTTGCCCCGGGCCTGGACGCTCACGGACATCGTCTTGCGGGCGCCGGGGCGCTTGGCGACGGTGACGGCGCAGACGTAGCCGCGGCTCTTGTGGATGACGACCTTGCCGGTGCTGAAGGAGAGGGTGCGCACCTTGTGCCCGGCGCAGCGCCCGGCCGACGCCTGCGCCTGCGCGGCACCGGCGCCCGCGAGACCGAGCAGGACGGCAGCCGCAAGGACGACGGCGCCGAGCGCGAGGCTCCGCCGTATTCGACCACTGCTCACCAGGTTCCCTCCCGACACTTCCGCATCAGCGTACTGATGTACGGACGCGGACCGTGGGGCGGCTGGTTGCGCCCCCGCCCCCCTTTTGTTCGCCGGGTCAGGCGGCCGAGGGCTCCGCCTCCCCCACGAACGTCCGCCACAGCGTCGCGTACCGCCCGTCGAGCGCGAGCAGCTCCTCGTGCGTGCCGTCCTCCGCGACCCGGCCGTGGTCCATCAGGATCACGCGGTCCGCGCGGGCGGCCGTGGTGAGGCGGTGGGCGACGACCAGGGTGGTGCGCTTGCCCGCGATGCGGTCGGTGGCCTGGTTGACCTGCGCTTCCGTGGCGAGGTCGAGGGCCGCGGTCGCCTCGTCGAGGAGCAGGATGTCCGGGTCGACGAGCTCGGCGCGGGCCAGGGCGATCAGCTGGCGCTGGCCCGCCGAGAGGTTGCGGCCGCGCTCGGAGACCTCGTGGAGGTACCCGCCGTCCAGGGTGGCGATCATGTCGTGCGCGCCGACCGCGCGGGCCGCGGCCTCCACCTCGGCGTCGGTGGCGTCGGGCCGCCCGTAGGCGATCGCGTCGCGCACCGTGCCCGCGAAGAGGTAGGCCTCCTGCGGGACGACGCCGAGCCGGTGGCGGTACGAGGTCAGGTCGAGGGACCTCAGGTCCGTGCCGTCCACCGTCACCCGGCCGCCGGTCGGGTCGTAGAAGCGGGCGACGAGCTTGACGAGCGTCGACTTGCCCGCGCCGGTCTCGCCCACGAAGGCGACGGTCTGGCCCGCGGGGATGTGCAGGCTCACGCCGCTCAGCGCCTCCTCGGGCTCGTCGGCGGAACCGTACGCGAAGTCGACGCCCTCGAAGGCGATCTCGCCGCGCAGGGAGAGCACGTCGAGCGGCTCGTCCGCGGTCTCGGTGGAGGTCGGCTCGCGGAGCAGTTCCTGGATGCGGCCGAGCGAGACGGTGGCCTGCTGGTAGCCGTCGAAGACCTGGGAGAGCTGCTGGACGGGGGCGAAGAACAGGTCGATGTAGAGGAGGTAGGCGACCAGGGCGCCGGTCGTCAGCGTCCCCGCCTCCACGCGCCCCGCGCCGACCATCAGGACCGCGGCGGCCGCGACCGCCGAGAGGAGCTGCACGAACGGGAAGTAGACCGAGATCAGCCACTGCCCGCGGATGCGGGCGCTGCGGTAGTCGGCGCTGGCCTGTTCGAACTTCTCGCCGCCGGAGCGCTCGCGCCGGAAGGCCTGCACGATGCGCAGCCCCGCGACGGACTCCTGGAGGTCGGCGTTGACCACGGAGACCCGCTCGCGCGCCAGCTCGTACGCCTTGACGCTGGAGCGGCGGAAGAAGATGGTGCCGATGATCAGCGGCGGCAGCGTCGCGAAGACGACCAGCGCGAGCTCCACGTCGATCACGACGAGCGCGACCATGATGCCGAAGAAGGTGACGACGGAGACGAAGGCGGTGACGAGTCCGGTCTGCAGGAAGGTGGAAAGCGCGTCCACGTCCGTGGTCATCCGGGTCATGATGCGCCCGGTCAGCTCCCGCTCGTAGTAGTCGAGTCCGAGCCGCTGGAGCTGGGCGAAGATCTTCAGGCGCAGGGCGTAGAGGACGCGCTCGCCCGTCCGTCCCGTCATCCGCGTCTCGCCGATCTGGGCCACCCACTGGGCGAGCACGGCGAGCAGCGCGAGCCCGGCGGCCACCCACACGGCGCCGAGCGCGAGCTGTGAGACGCCCTCGTCGATGCCGTGCCGGATCAGCACCGGAAGCAGCAGGCCCATGCCCGCGTCGATCGCGACAAGGAGCAGGGCGAAGAGCAGCGGCTTCCCGAATCCGGCGAGCAGGCGGCGCAGGCCGTACGACTCCTCCGGGGTGACCGCGCGTGCCTCGTCGACCTGGGGGGTGTCGGTGGCAGGCGGCAACGCGTCCACCTGCGCGAGGAGTTCGGGCGTCGCGGGCATCCCGGCCATCGCGGTGTCCTTGGGCTCCCGGTCGCCGACCCACAGCGGCGGGGTGATGCCGCGCTCGGCGTCGAACTCCGCGTCCAGCTCCTCCCGTACGGAGGTGTCCTCGGGGATCTCGACCGGGACCGCGCGGCCCGGCGAGACGCCGCCCAGTTCGTCCGGGTCGGTCAACAGGCGCCGGTAGAGCGCCGATTGCTCGGCCAGCTCCTCGTGCGTGCCGATGGCGGCGAGGCGTCCGCCGTCCAGGACGGCGATGCGGTCGGCGAGGTTGAGGGTGGAGCGGCGGTGGGCGATGAGGAGGGTGGTGCGGCCCGCCATGACGCCGCGCAGCGCCTCGTGGATCTCGTGCTCGACCCGCGCGTCCACCGCGGACGTGGCGTCGTCGAGGACGAGCAGGCGGGGGTCGGTGAGGATGGCGCGGGCGAGGGCGACGCGCTGGCGCTGGCCGCCGGAGAGGGTCAGGCCGTGCTCGCCGACCGTGGTGTCGTAACCGTCGGGCAGCTCGGCGATGAAGCGGTCGGCCTGGGCCGCGCGCGCCGCGGTCTCGATCTCCTCCTGAGTGGCGTCCGGCTTCCCGTACGCGATGTTGGCGCGGATGGTGTCGGAGAAGAGGAAGGAGTCCTCAGGCACGAGACCGATCGCGGCCCGCAGCGAATCGGCGGTCAGCTCGCGCACGTCGTGGCCGCCGATGAGGACGGCTCCGTGCGTCACGTCGTAGAAGCGCGGCAGCAGCAGCGAGACGGTGGACTTGCCGCTGCCGGAGGTGCCGACCACGGCGAGCGTCTCGCCGGGCCGGATCTCGAAGGAGAGGCCGTCGAGGACGGGCCGGCTGTCCTCGTACGCGAAGGACACGTCGTCGAACTCGACGGTGGCCGGGGCGTCGGCGGGCAGTTCCTTCGTGCCGTCCGTCAGCGTCGGCTCGGTGTCGATGAGCTCCAGGACGCGCTCGGCGCCCGCGCGGGCCTGCTGGCCGACGGTGAGGACCATGGCGAGCATCCGCACGGGTCCGACGAGCTGGGCGAGGTAGCTGGAGAAGGCGACGAACGTGCCGAGCGTGATCTGTCCGCGCACCGCGAGCCAGCCGCCGAGCGCGAGCATCGCGACCTGCCCGAGCGCGGGCACGGCCTGGAGGGCGGGCGTGTACTTGGAGTTGAGGCGGATGGTGCGAAGGCGGCCCGCGAAGAGCTTGCGGCCGACCTCCCTGAGCTTCCCGGTCTCCTGGTCCTCCTGGCCGAAGCCCTTCACGACGCGTACGCCGGAGACGGAGCCGTCCACGACCCCGGCGACGGCGGCGGCCTGGGCCTGCGCGTACCAGGTGGAGGGGTGCAGGCGGCCCCGGCTGCGTTTGGCGATGAACCAGAGGGCGGGCGCCACGGCGAGCGCGACGGCCGTCAGGGGCAGGGAGAGCCACGCCATGATCACGAGGGAGATCACGAAGAGCAGGATGTTGCCGATGGTCATCGGCAGCATGAAGAGCAGACCCTGGATGAGCTGGAGGTCGCTCGTGGCGCGGCCGACGACCTGTCCGGTGGACAGCTCGTCCTGCCGCCGTCCGTCGAGCCCGGTGATCGTCCCGTACATCTCGGTCCGCAGGTCGTGCTGGACGTCGAGGGCGAGACGGCCGCCGTAGTAGCGGCGGATGTAGGTGAAGACGTAGACGAGGACGGCCGCGCCGATGAGGGCGCCGATCCAGGGGCCCATGTCGCGGGACTTGTCCCCGATGACGTCGTCGATGATCACCTTGGTGATCAGCGGGACGAGCGCCATGACGGCCATGCCGGCGAGCGAGGAGCCGAGCGCGAGCACGACGTCCTTGGGGTACCGCCACGCGTATCCGGTCAGCCGTTTCGCCCAGCCGGATCTCAGCGCCTCGGTACCCCCGGATTTCTTCGGCTCGACCCCACCCCGTTGCTCCACCACGTGCTGCCTCCCGTCGACCTGACCTGCCGAGAGGCCCAACACGGTGGGACGAGAATTTCATCCCACCGCAACAAAGACGGGTCGGAGGTCCTAGGACCACCCGGAGGTGGCCGGCCTCGAACGTGCGATCAGCCGGCGGGGACCGACACGAACGCCTCCCGCGGGGTGGTCGTCGGGGCGTAGCGCCCGGCGGCGGAGGCCCTGGGTGCCAGGTCCTTGTGGACGGCCTTGGCCACGCCCTGGATGGTGGCGACGCCGTAGTTCATGGTGCTGTTGCCGTGGGTGAGCACGGAGAGCGTGTAGTCGTGGCCGCCGCCCTTGAACGCACCGATGCTGTGCACCCGCCAGCCGTGGGTCGAGCGCTGCAGCCAGCCGTTCTTGACGTGGATCTTGACGCCGGACGGTGCGCCCGCCGGGGTGCCCCAGCGCTGCGAGGCGACGACCTTGTTCATCAGCTTGAGGATGTAGGCGCGCGCGTTGTCGCTCAGGACGGAGTTCTTGGCGGTGATCAGGGCGAGGAGCTTCTGCTCGTCGGCCGCGTTGATCCGGGTCAGACCCCAGTATCCGCCGGAGCCGGGCACCGTCTTCGTCATCTTGGCGGCCTTGAGGAAAGCGTTGATCTTTCCCGTGCCGAGCTGACGCCAGAGCTTGCTCGTCGCCGCGTTGTCCGACTTGGTGATCATGGCGTACGCGAGGTCCGACTCACGGGCCGAGAGCTTGCGGTCCGTCTTCTTCGCGTCCCACAGCAGCGCCGCGAGGACGGTCGTCTTGACGATGCTCGCCGAGTCGAACGAGGTGGTGGAGCGCAGGGTGCAGGTGGTGCCCGTGGAGCGGTCGTGGAGACCGACCGCGATGGTGCCCTTGCGGTTCTTCAGGGCCGCCGTGATGTCCTTCGTGAGCTTGGCGGCCAGGCCCGCCTGCGCGGAGGTGCAGGTGACCTTCGGCGGCGTCGCGGCGGCGGCGGGCGTGGCGAGCGTGGCCGTACCGAGCGGCACGAGCACTCCGGCGGCGAGGCCCGCCGAGAGCACGCGGGCACGCCTGGATGTCCCGGATACCGGGTGAGTCATGGAGTTTCCCCATCCCCTTGGGTCCGTACAAGACCCTCGGGGCCCGTACAAGCGCGCCCCCCGGCGCACTCACCCCAGATGACTCACCAGTACCCGTACATGGATGCACGAGTTTGAGAACAGATGACCGATCTGTAATCAGCCCGTGTCATGGCGCTCGGCAGTACTTCTCTGCAGCACGCTCGGCCTCAAAGATGCGTCGGCTCGAACATGCGCAGGACGGCCGGGAGCACGACCACCGAGGGGCCGGGTTCCGCGAGCGCCTTCGTCAGGTCGTCGCGCAGGGTTTCCGGGGTCGACCGGACGCCCGGCACCCCGAAGGACTCCGCGAGCGCGACGAAGTCGGGGCGGGAGAGCTCCGTGGCCGTGGGCTCGCCGAACGCGTCCGACATGTACTCCCGGAGGATTCCGTAGCCCCCGTCGTCCACGATCAGCCAGGTGACCGGCAGACCGTGCTGCTTGGCGGAGGCCAGTTCCGCGAGGGAGTACATAGCGCCGCCGTCGCCCGATACGGCGAGCACCGGCGTCGACGGGTCGGCGGCCGCCGCTCCGAGGGCGGCCGGGAAGCCGTAGCCGAGGCCGCCCGCGCCCTGCGCCGAGTGCATGGTGTTCGGGCGCCGCGCGTCGAAGGCGGACCAGGCCCAGTAGGCGAGGATCGTCATGTCCCAGAAGGACGGCGAGGCGTCCGGCAGGGCTTCCCGCACCGACGCCAGGATCTGCTGCTCCAGGGTGAGCTCCTGGGCGGCGATCCGGTCCCTGACCTTGGCCAGGACCGTCCGGACCCGCTCCGGGGCCTCGGAGTCCTCCCTCGGGGCGTCGATCGTCTCCAGGAGCGCCGAGAGCGCGAGCCGCGCGTCCGCGTGGATGCCGAGCGCCGGGTGGTTGGACTCCAGCTTCCCCGCGTCGGCCTCGATCTGGATGACCCGGCCGCGCGGCCTGAACGTGTGGTAGTTCGAGGAGAGCTCGCCCAGGCCCGAGCCGACCACCAGGAGGACGTCCGCGTCCTCCAGGAAGTCCGTGGTGTACCGGTCCTCCAGCCAGGACTGGAGCGACAGCGGGTGCTCCCAGGGGAAGGCGCCCTTGCCGCCGAAGGTCGTGACGACGGGCGCGTTCACCAGTTCCGCGAGCGCGAGGAGCTTGCCGCTCGCGTCGGAGCGCACGACTCCGCCGCCCGCGATGATCGCCGGGCGCTCGGCCCGCGACAGCAGGTCGGCCGCCACGGCGGTCAGCTCGGGGCGCGGGACGACCTCGTCCGGGGTGGCGTCCATGGCCGTGACCACGGGCAGGGTCGTCTCGGCGAGCAGGACGTCCTGCGGGATCTCCACCCACACCGGGCCGTGCGGGGCGGTGAGCGCCGACTCCCAGGCCGCGGCGATCGCGGAGGGGATCTGCGAAGCCGTGCGGACCGTGTGGACGGACTTCACGATGTCGCGGAAGGACGCCTGCTGGTCGCGCAGCTCGTGCAGGTAGCCGTGCCGCCCGCCGCCGAGCCCGGCCACCGGGATCTGGCTGCCGATCGCGAGCACGGGCGAGGACCCGGCCGCCGCCTCCTGGAGCGCGGCGAGCGAGGTCAGCGCGCCGGGCCCGGTGGAGAGCAGCAGCGGGGCCACCTCACCGGTGATCCGGCCGTACGCGTCCGCGGCGAAGCCCGTGTTGTTCTCCACGCGCAGGCCGACGTACGACAGGGACGAGCGCCGCAGGGCGTCGAACATGCCGAGCGCGTGCTGGCCGGGCAGGCCGAAGACGGTCGTCGCGCCGAGGCCCTGGAGGGTCTCCACGACGAGGTCGCCGCCGTTGCGCCCCGGGGGCGGGTTGAGGGCCGCCTCCGTCTGGGCCTGCGTGGGCCGCAGGACTACGTCGTGGTCGTGCGTCACTTGGCCGCGCTCCCCTCGGTGACCCGGCGGGCCTCCGCGATCTGGCGGGACATGATCGTCGTCAGCTCGTACGCGGTGTGCGAGGCGGCGACGGCCGTGATCTCCGCGTGGTCGTAGGCGGGGGCGACCTCGACGACGTCCGCCGAGACGAGGTTGCAGGAGGAGAGCCCCCGCAGGATCTCCAGGAGCTCGCGCGACGTCATGCCACCCGCCTCCGGGGTGCCCGTGCCGGGCGCGTGGGCCGGGTCCAGGCAGTCGATGTCGATCGAGATGTAGAGCGGGCGGTCGCCGATGCGCTGGCGCAGCTGGTCGGCGACCTCGTCGGCGCCGCGGCGGTAGATGTCCGCCGAGGTGACGATGCCGAAGCCCATCTTCTCGTCGTCCGTGAGGTCCTGCTTGCCGTAGAGCGGGCCGCGCGTGCCGACGTGGGAGAGCGCCTCTGTGTCGAGGATGCCCTCCTCGACGGCCCGGCGGAACGGCGTGCCGTGGGTGTACTCGGCGCCGAAGTACGTGTCCCAGGTGTCCAGGTGCGCGTCGAAGTGAAGGAGGGCGACCGGGCCGTGCTTCTTGGCGACCGAACGGAGCAGCGGCAGGGCGATGGTGTGGTCGCCGCCGAGCGTCATCATGCGGGCACCCGAGCCGAGCAGGTCGTCCGCGGCGGCCTCGATCGTCTCGACCGCCTCGTTGATGTTGAACGGGTTCGCGGCTATGTCGCCCGCGTCGGCGACCTGCGCGAGCGCGAAGGGCGAGGCGTCCTGCGCGGGGTTGTACGGGCGCAGGAGGCGCGAGGCCTCGCGGATCGCGTTGCCGCCAAAGCGGGCGCCGGGGCGGTACGAGACGCCGGTGTCGAAGGGCACGCCGACCACGGCTATGTCCGTCTTGCCGCCCACCTCGTCGAGACGGGGCAGCCGGGCGTAGGTCGCCGGGCCCGCGTACCGCGGGACGCGGGAGGAGTCGACCGGGCCGCGGGGGGTCGGGGTCTCGGCGCTGCTCATGGTCGGTTTCCTCCTGCTGGTACGAGTACTGCGTTGCTGCTGGGACAAGTGTCGCGCGGCCCACTGACAGTGGCGTCGGCGTGGGCCGCGCGTAAAGCTAGACGGTTACCGGAGCTTCCGGTTCCGCCTCCTTCGGCCCCCGCCCGGCGAGCCGCTCACGCCAGGCGGCGAGCACGGCCGCGTCGGTCGGCTTCGTGGCGAGGGAGACGACGACGTACACGGCCAGGGAGATCAACAGGCCGTAGTAGATGGGCTCGTTGGCGAGGATTCCGTAGCCCCACATGAGCCCGATGACGGAGAGGCCACCGGCGGCGACGGCCGCGAGCGCGCCTTCGGCGGTGCCGCGCTTCCACAGCAGCCCGCCGAGGATCGGCACGAGGAGCCCCGCGACGAGCAGGTTGTAGGCGACGGTGAGCGCCTGGACGACGTCGTTGAGGGCGATGGCGATGCAGACGACGGCGATGCCCATGATCAGGATGAAGAGGCGGTTGCCCTTCACCTCGTCCTGCGGCTCGTCGCCCGCCCCGTCGGACTTCACGACGCCCCGCAGCCGCGACCAGATGTCGTTGTTGGCCACGGTCGCGCACGCGATGAGCGCCCCGGAGGACGTGGACATCACGGCGGCGAGCGCCGCGGCGAGCACGAGACCGCGTACGCCCATGGGCAGTTCGTCCTTGACGATGGTCGCGAAGGCCGCGTCGGCGCTCGGCAGCTTCGGGTACATGACCTTGGCCGCCGTGCCGATGACGGCGCCCGCGATGGCGTAGACGAGACAGTAGGTACCGGCGACGGTGCCGCCGTAGCGGGCGACCTTGTCGCTGCGCGCGGTGAACACGCGCTGCCAGATGTCCTGCCCGATGAGCATGCCGAAGGTGTAGATCAGGACGTACGTGAAGATCGTCTCGCCGCCGATGCCCAGCGGGTCGAAGTACTCGGTGGGCAGCTTGGCCTTCATCTCGCTGAAGCCGCCGGCCTTGACGACCGCGATGGGAAGCAGCAGGAGCAGCACGCCGATGGTCTTCACCACGAACTGCACCATGTCGGTGAGCGTGATGGACCACATGCCGCCGAGCGTCGAGTACGCGACGACGATCGAGCCGCCGAGGATGATCGCGAGCGTGCGGTTCATGTCGAACAGGACGTCGAAGATCGTGGCGTACGCGATGGTCGAGGTGACCGCGAGCATCAGCGTGTACGCCCACATGACGACCCCGGAGATGACGCCCGCACGCCCGCCGTAGCGGAGGTCGAGCATCTCGGAGACGGTGTAGACCTTCAGGCGGGCGATGCGCGCCGAGAAGAAGACACTCAGCGCGAGCAGGCCGAGGCCGATCGTGAAGACCATCCAGGCGCCGGAGAGCCCGTACTGGTAGCCGAGGCCGACGCCGCCGATGGTGGACGCGCCGCCGAGGACGATGGCGGCCATGGTCCCGGAGTACATCCACGGTCCGAGGCGGCGTCCCGCGACCAGGAACTCACTCTTGGACTTGGCGCGGCGCATGCCCCACCAGCCCATGGCGAGCATGCCGGCGAGATAGACGACGATCACTGTGTAGTCGACGGCCATAGGGCCCTCCTTCGCGCACCTCGGTGGCGTGTCGTGCAGATGGGGGTGGGGGGGGTGGCAACCGGCCGCGGGGACATCCGCCCGTACCCGCGGCCTGGGGTCGGCACGACCTTAGGTGGCCGGAAAGCAACGCTGAAGTGTACGTTTCATCCACTCCCCGTGATCGAACTGGATGGAACATCCACCGTGCCGGACCCTCTCCCCCCTTCAGCCCCCGCCCCGGCTCCCCCGACCCCGCCCGTCCCCCTGACGGCGCTCCTGGCCCGGGAGGATCTGGGCCTGCGGCAGATCGCGGGCCCCGACGCCGGGGAGAGCGGGGCGGCCGTCCAGTGGGTGCACACCTCGGAGATGGCGGACCCGTACCCGTACCTCCTGGGCGGCGAGCTGCTCCTTACGGCCGGCGTGCACATCACCGACCCGGTGGGCGCGGGCGTGTACCTCGACGACTACGTGGCGCGGATCGTGGAGGCGGGCGGCGCGGCCCTCGGCTTCGGCGTCGCGCCCGTGCACGACACGGTGCCGCGCGCCCTGGTGACGGCCTGCGACCGCTACGGCCTGCCGCTCCTCGAAGTACCGCCGCGCACGACGTTCAGCGGGGTCGCCCGCGCGGTGTGGCGCCTCGTGGCGGAGGCCAGGCACGCCGAGCTGCGCCGCGTGACCGAGGCACAGCAGGGCCTCGCCACGGCCGCCGCGCGCCCCGACCCGGTGCCGGCGGTGCTTCGTCAGCTCGCGGTGCGCCTGGGCGGCTGGGCGGCGCTCTACGCCCCGGACGGCACGGTGCTCCATACGGCGGGGGCTGCACCGGCGGCGGGCGTGCGGCAAGCGGTGCGTGACCTCTCCGAAGTGGTGCGTCCGGCCGGGCGGCCCGGCCCCGCCCCCACCTCCGCCACCGACTCCGTGGGCGGCGCCCACCTCGCCGCGTACGCGCTGGGCGGCGGGCAGGGGTTCGCGCTCGGGGTGGCCGCCGAGCAGCGCGAGCCGGGGGACCACACGATCACCGGGGTCGCGGTCGTCCTCCTCTCGCTTCTGACCGGCAAGCACCAGGGCGCCGCCGATTCCGCGCGCTCGGCGGCTCTCGTGCGGCTGCTGCTCGGGTCGGCGGCGGGCGATGTCGCGCCTCTCCTGGGGGCCGACGTGTGGACCGTGGTGCACGCGCGCGGGGGCACCGGCGACGATCCGGTGGCGCACTCCGTCGCCGCCTCCGCGCTGGCCGCCGCGCTGGGCAGCGGCCTGGTGGACGCGGACGCGGGGCAGGGCCTCGTACGGCTGCTGCTGCCCGCCGACCGCGAGGTCACCGCCGAGCCGGGCTGGACCCTGGGCGCCTCCGCCCCCGCCGCCCCCGGGAACCTGCCCGCCGCCGACGCCCAGGCGGACCGCGCCCTGCGCCGCGCCGAGGCCACCCGGGCGCCGCTCGTCCGGCACCGGGAGGGCGGCATCGCGGCGCTGGTCTCGCCCGCCGAGGCCGCGGCCCACGCGCGCGTGCTGCTCGCTCCGCTCGGCCCCGGCGACGCGTTCACGGAGACCTTGCGCACCTGGCTCTCCCTGCACGGCAGTTGGGACCGCACGGCCACGGCCCTGGGGGTCCACCGCAACACGGTCAGACAGCGCATCACGCGGTGTGGGGCGCTCCTCCAGGCGGACCTGGACGACCCCGACGTCCGCATGGAACTGTGGTTCGCGCTGGGCCGCGCGAGGTGACGCGGGCCCACGGAGGGGCGCAACTCACAGGTCCAGGGTTCGGGACTGCCCGCCACCATCCGGTCACCGACGGCAGAATGGGCCCCATGCCGATACCCAGCCGTCCCGCGCTCGTCGATCACCTCGTTCGCTCCCGCATCGCGGGCGATGTCGCCACGCCCCGCGAGAACAACCTCAGCCACTACCGGAAGCTCGCGAACGGCGACCGTCACTACTGGCTCGGCCTGGAGCTCGGTGACCGCTGGACCGACGAGCAGGACGTCCTCGCGGTGATGGCCGAGCGGTGCGGTGTGATCGACGACGCCGAGTACCGGCACGGGCAGGACACCATCGACCCCGAGCTGACGGTCGACGCCCTGGAGCGGATGGCGGCGCGCCTGCGCAAGGCGGCGGCCGGCAAGGAGAGGGTCCTCTTCGCCACCGGCCACCCCGGGGGGCTGCTCGACGTGCACCGCGCCACAGCGGCGGCCCTGCGCGCGGCGGGCTGCGAGATCGTCGTCATCCCGGAGGGCCTCACCGCCGACGAGGGCATGGTCTTCCAGTTCGCGGACGTGGCGATGCTGGAGCGCGGCGCGACCCTCTGGCACACGCACTCCCCCGAGCCGATGAACGCCATCCTGGACGGCCTTGAGCGCGAGGGACGCCCGCTGCCCGACCTGGTCGTCGCCGACCACGGGTGGGCCGGACGGGCGGGCCAGCGCGGCATCGACTCCGTCGGGTACGCGGACTGCAACGACCCCGCGCTGTTCATCGGCGAGGCCGAGGGCACCGTCCAGGTGACGGTCCCGCTGGACGACCACGTCACGAGCCCGCGTTTCTACGACCCCATGACGGCCTACCTGCTGGACGCCGCGGGCCTCACGCCGACGCCCTGAGTCACGGCCACGGGTTGAGCCCTTCCGTGCGCCGCTGGGAGAACCCCGGCGTGGGGTCCAGATAGACCCGTCGTACGCCGGGAAAGCGCTCCCGCAGCTGTCGTTCGGCCTGCTCGCAGGCCCACTCGATCTCTGCCGCCGTGGAGGCGTCCCGGAAGTCGACCTTGGCGGCGACCAGCGCCTCGCGCGGCCCCTGGAGCAGCGTCGTCAGCTCGAGGACGGCCTCGATGTGCTCGGAGGCGAGCAGCACCTCGCGGATCTCCTTGCGCATCGGTTTCGGCAGCGGCCGCCCGATGAGGAGCTGGGCGTTGCTGCGTCCGAGCACCCAGGCGACGTACAGGAGCAGCGCGCCGATGCAGAGCGAGGCCACGCCGTCCCACACGCCGGACCCGGTGAGCTGCCCGCCGAGCAGTCCGCCCGCGGCGAGCACGAGCCCGGCCAGGGCGGCGGAGTCCTCCAGGACGACGGCCTTCACGGCGGTGTCGGGGGTGTGGCGCAGATAGCGCCCGAAGGACGCCCCGAAGCGCGCCGCCTCACCGCGGGCCTGCTTGACGCCGGTGCGCAGCGAGTAGCCCTCAAGGAGGAAGGCGACGGCGAGCACGATGTACGAGATGAGCGGATCGCCGAGTTCCTCGCCCGCCACCAGGGTGTGGATGCCGTCGTAGACCGAGAAGACGGCGCCGCCGACGAAGGTGGCGACGGCGGCGAGCATCGCCCAGATGTAGCGCTCGGGGCCGTACCCCAGCGGGTGGTCCTCGTCGGCGGGCTTCTCGCTCCGCTTCAGGGCGGTGAGGAGCAGCACCTCGGTGACGGTGTCGGCCAGCGAGTGCGCCGCTTCGGAGAGCATCGCGCTGGACCCGCTGATGACACCGGCGACGGCCTTGGCGACGGCGATCCCGAGGTTGGCGACGGCGGCGACGATGACGGTGAAGGTGCTTTCGCCGTTCTCGCCCCCGCCCTCTGACGGTTGCTCAGTCATGTATCGGACGGTATGTCCGATCAGCGGGGAACGCGAACGACGCCTTCCTGGATCACCGTCACCGCGAGCTGCCCGTCCTGGGTCCAGATCCGCGCCTGGCCGAGTCCGCGCCCGCCGGAAGCCGAGGGCGACTCCTGGTCGTACAGGAGCCACTCGTCGGCCCTGAAGGGGCGGTGGAACCACATCGCGTGGTCGAGCGAGGCGCCGACGACGTCACCGACCGCCCAGCCGCCGCGGCCGTGCGCGAGCAGCACCGAGTCGAGCAGCGTCATGTCGGAGACGTACGTGGCGAGGCAGACGTGCAGCAACGACGCGTCGGCACCGCTGTCGAGCTTGTCGTTCGTGCGGAACCACACCTGGGAGCGCGGTTCGCGCGGCTGGCCGACCGTGGCCCAGGGCGGCGCGTCCACGTAGCGCAGGTCGACGGCCGCGCGGGCCTCGATCAGGCGCTCGGCGACGTGCGCCGGCAGGTGGCGCGGCAGCATCTCCGCGGCCGTGGGGAGGGTCTCCGGGTCCGGGGCGGACGGCATGCCCGTCTGGTGCTCCAGGCCCTCCTCGTACGTCTGGAAGGACGCGGAGAGGTGGAATATCGGCTGCCCGTGCTGGACGGCGACGACGCGGCGCGTGGTGAAGGAGCGGCCGTCACGGATGCGGTCGACGGTGTAGACGATGGGCGCGCCCGGGTCCCCGGCACGCAGGAAGTACGCGTGCAGGGAGTGGGCGGGCCGGTCGGCGGGGACCGTGCGACCGGCCGCCACCAGCGCCTGGGCGGCCACCTGGCCACCGAAGACGCGCGGGACGAGGGCCGAACGGCTCACGCCCCGGAATATGTCCTCCTCGATCTGCTCCAGGTCGAGCAGATCGAGGAGTGACTCAAGTGCCTTGTTCATGAATCCAGTTCTACAGGGCGGTCTTTACAGGCCCACTGTTCCTACAGGCCCATGTTCTTGGCGATGATCATCTTCATGACCTCGCTGGTGCCGCCGTAGATGCGGTTGACGCGGTTGTCCGCGTACAGACGGGCGATGGGGTACTCGTTCATGAAGCCGTAGCCGCCGTGCAGCTGGAGGCACTTGTCGATGACGCGGTGCGCGACCTCGGTGTTGAAGAGCTTCGCGGACGCGGCCTCGGCGGCGGTCAGCTCGCCCGCGTCCAGGGCCTCCAGGGCGCGGTCGGCGACGGCCTCGGCGGCGTCCACCTCGGCCTGGCAGGCGGCCAGCTCGAACTTGGTGTTCTGGAAGGAGGCGACCGTCTTGCCGAAGACCGTGCGGTCCTGGACGTACTCCTTGGCGAACCGGACGGCGGCCTTGGCCTGCGCGTACGCGCCGTAGGCGATGCCCCAGCGCTCGGAGGGGAGGTTGCTTCCGAGGTAGTAGAAGCCCTTGTTCTCCTCGCCGAGGAGGTCCTCGACGGGGACCTTGACGTCGACGAACGCGAGCTCGGCGGTGTCGGAGGTCTTCAGGCCGAGCTTGTCGAGCTTGCGGCCGATGGAGTAACCCTCGGACTTGGTGTCCACGGCGAAGAGGGAGATGCCGTAGCGGCGGTCCTCGGCGGTGGGCGCCGACGTACGGGCGCAGACGATCACGCGGTCGGCGTGCACGCCGCCGGTGATGAAGGTCTTGGAGCCGTTGAGGACGTAGTGCGTGCCGTCCTCGGAGAGCTTGGCCGTGCTCTTCATGCCCGCGAGGTCGGAGCCGGTGCCCGGCTCGGTCATCGCCAGGGCCCACATCTCCTCGGCGGAGACGAACTTCTCCAGGTAGCGCTTCTTCTGCTCGTCGGTGGCGAGCGCCTTGATGTAGGGCAGGGCGAGCAGCACGTGGACGCCGGAGCCGCCGAAGGTGACGCCCGCGCGGGCGGTCTCCTCGTACTGGATGGCCTCGAACTTGTGGGTGTCCAGGCCCGCGCCGCCGAACTCCTCGGGGACGTTGATGCCGAAGAGGCCCAGCTCGGCGAGCTTGTAGTAGAACTCGCGCGGCACCTGACCCGCGGCGAACCACTCCTCGTGGACCGGGACGACCTCGGCCTCGATGAAGGCGCGCAGGGTCTCCCGGAACGCCTCGTGGTCCTCATTGAAAACGGTACGGCGCACGGAAAACTCCCTCTGCTACGACGGCCCCAGCGGCTCACTGTGGTCCAAGCACGGACTAAGCGCTTGCTCAGAGCAACGTTACCCGCCGGTCACCGGACCGTCCAGAGAGAAGTCCTGTCGCTCCCGTCACGCCACCGCCGCCGCGAAGGCCCCGCGCGCGAGGCCGTGCAGCAGCTCCGCCATGGCGCTGCGGCTGGGCAGCGCGTCACGCCGGCTCAGGTGCGGCGTGGAGTTGAGCAGCCCGAAGACCGCGTGGACGGAGACCCGGGCCGCGTTCTCGGCGAGGTCCGGGTAGACCTTGCGCACGACGTCGACCCAGATCTCCACGTACTGCCGCTGGAGCTGGCGGACCAGCTTGCGGTCGGTGTCCCGCAGGCGGTCGAGCTCGCGGTCGTGCAGGGTGATCAAGGAACGGTCGTCCAGGGCGAAGTCGATGTGCCCCTCGATGAGCGCGTCGAGCACCCGCTCCGGAGGTCCGTCCGTGTCGGCCACACACCGCTTGCCGCCGGTCAGGAGCTGCCCGCTGATGCCGACGAGCAACTCGGCGAGCATCGCGTCCTTGCCCGCGAAGTGGCGGTAGAGACCGGGCCCGCTGATGCCGACGGCAGCCCCTATCTCGTCCACTCCGACTCCGTGGAAGCCGCGCTCGGCGAAGAGCCTGGCGGCTTCTCTGAGGATCTGCTCGCGACGGGTGGGGGCGTCG
Organism: Streptomyces sp. NPDC055099; assembly: GCF_053607685.1. Classification (NCBI taxonomy): domain Bacteria; kingdom Bacillati; phylum Actinomycetota; class Actinomycetes; order Kitasatosporales; family Streptomycetaceae; genus Streptomyces; species Streptomyces sp. NPDC055099. The sequence goes on from NZ_JBSGUA010000001.1 coordinate 976,709, forward strand.
GTTCTGGTGGCCATGGAATCGATTCTAGACAGGGCGGTTAGCGCTCGTTAACCTGATGGAAACGCGTTAACGCTCATTAACCGAGCAAGGGGGCTCGACTGATGCTGCAGGCACCGGTGCTGACGAGCGCGGCAGATCCCGCGTCCGAGGCATGGCGGACGAACGAGGCGGCGCACACCGCCCTCGTCGACGACCTGCGGGCCAAGCTCGCGGCGGCACGGCTCGGCGGCGGCGAGCGGGCCCGGGCCCGCCATGTCGCGCGCGGCAAGCTGCTGCCCCGCGACCGCGTGGACGCCCTGCTCGACCCCGGCTCGCCCTTCCTGGAGCTGGCACCGCTCGCGGCCGACGGGTTGTACGGCGGGGACGCTCCGGCCGCCGGGGTCATCGCCGGCATCGGCCGGGTCTCCGGGCGCACCTGCGTGATCGTCGCGAACGACGCCACCGTCAAGGGCGGCACGTATTACCCCATGACGGTGAAGAAGCACCTGCGCGCCCAGGAGGTCGCGCTGGAGAACCGCCTCCCCTGTCTGTATCTGGTGGACTCGGGCGGCGCCTTCCTGCCCATGCAGGACGACGTCTTCCCGGACCGCGAGCACTTCGGGCGGATCTTCTACAACCAGGCGCGGATGTCCGGCGCGGGCGTCCCGCAGATCGCCGCCGTGCTCGGCTCGTGCACGGCGGGCGGGGCGTACGTCCCCGCGATGAGCGACGAGGCGGTGATCGTCCGCAATCAGGGGACGATCTTCCTCGGCGGACCGCCCCTGGTGAAGGCCGCGACCGGCGAGGTCGTGACGGCCGAGGAGCTGGGCGGCGGCGAGGTCCACTCCCGGGTCTCCGGCGTGACGGACCACCTCGCCGAGGACGACGCGCACGCGCTGCGGATCGTGCGCACGATCGTCTCCACGCTCCCCGAGCGCGGCGAACTCCCCTGGTCCGTCCGCCCGGTCGAGGAGCCGAAGGTCGACCCCCTCGGGCTCTACGGCGCGGTCCCGACGGACTCCCGCACCCCCTATGACGTCCGCGAGGTCATCGCGCGCGTGGTCGACGGCTCGCGCTTCGCCGAGTTCAAGGCGGAGTACGGCCAGACGCTCGTGACCGGCTTCGCCCACGTGCACGGCCACCCGGTCGGCATCATCGCGAACAACGGCATCCTGTTCTCCGAGTCCGCCCAGAAGGGCGCCCACTTCATCGAGCTGTGCGACCAGCGCGGCATCCCCCTCGTCTTCCTGCAGAACATCTCCGGCTTCATGGTCGGCCGGGACTACGAGGCAGGCGGCATCGCCAAGCACGGCGCCAAGATGGTGACGGCGGTGGCCTGCACGCGCGTGCCGAAGCTGACGGTCGTCATCGGCGGTTCGTACGGCGCGGGGAACTACTCCATGTGCGGCCGGGCCTACTCCCCCCGCTTCCTGTGGATGTGGCCGAACGCCAAGATCTCCGTGATGGGCGGCGAGCAGGCCGCCTCGGTCCTCGCGACCGTCAAGCGCGACCAGTTGGAGGCGCGGGGCGAGGAGTGGTCGGCGCAGGACGAAGAGGCCTTCAAGGCCCCGGTCCGCGCTCAGTACGAGGAGCAGGGCAGCGCCTATTACGCCACGGCACGGCTGTGGGACGACGGCGTGATCGACCCCATGGAGACCCGGCAGGTCCTCGGCCTCGCCCTGACCGCCTGCGCCGAGGCCCCGCTGGGCGAGCCCGGCTTCGGCGTCTTCCGGATGTGAGGGGCGGACGATGAGCGACTTCCAGCAAGGGACCATCCCGGGGAGAGGGACGATGTTCGACACGGTTCTGGTCGCCAACAGGGGCGAGATCGCGGTCCGCGTCATCCGGACGCTGCGCGCGCTCGGCGTGCGCTCCGTCGCCGTCTTCAGCGACGCGGACGCGGACGCCCGGCACGTGCGGGAGGCGGACACAGCCGTGCGCCTGGGCCCCGCACCGGCCTCGGAGAGCTATCTCTCGGCCGAGCGGCTGCTAGAAGCAGCGGCTCGCAGCGGCGCCCAGGCCGTCCACCCGGGCTACGGCTTCCTCGCCGAGAACGCGGAGTTCGCGCGGGCCTGCACGGACGCCGGGCTCGTCTTCATCGGGCCGCCCGCCTCGGCGATCGACCTGATGGGCGACAAGATCCGCGCCAAGGAGACGGTCAAGGCGGCGGGTGTCCCGGTGGTCCCCGGCTCCTCGGGCAGCGGCCTGACCGACGCCCAACTGGCCGACGCGGCACGGGAGATCGGCATGCCGGTGCTGCTCAAGCCGTCGGCGGGCGGCGGCGGCAAGGGCATGCGGCTCGTGCGGGACGCCTCGCTGCTCGCGGACGAGATCGCCGCCGCGCGGCGCGAGGCGCGGTCCTCCTTCGGTGACGACACGCTGCTCGTGGAGCGCTGGATCGACCGCCCCCGGCACATCGAGATCCAGGTCCTCGCGGACGGCCACGGGAACGTGATCCACCTCGGTGAGCGCGAGTGCTCGCTCCAGCGCCGCCACCAGAAGATCATCGAGGAGGCCCCCAGCGTCCTGCTCGACGAGGCCACGCGCGCGTCGATGGGTGAGGCGGCCGTCCAGGCGGCACGCTCCTGCGGGTACGCGGGCGCGGGCACGGTGGAGTTCATCGTCCCGGGCAAGGACCCGGCGTCGTACTACTTCATGGAGATGAACACCCGCCTCCAGGTGGAGCACCCGGTGACGGAGCTGATCACCGGCCTCGACCTGGTGGAGTGGCAGCTGCGGGTCGCCGCCGGCGAGGAACTCCCTTACGGGCAAAAGGACATCAGCCTGACGGGCCACGCGATCGAGGCCCGCGTCTGCGCCGAAGACCCGTCGCGCGGCTTCCTGCCGTCCGGCGGGACCGTTCTCGCCCTGCACGAGCCGCAGGGCGACGGGGTGCGGACCGACTCCGGCCTGAGCGAGGGCACGGAGGTCGGGAGTCTGTACGACCCGATGCTGTCGAAGGTCATCGCGTACGGCCCCGACCGTCCGACCGCCCTGCGCAAGCTGCGGGCCGCGCTCGCGGAGACGGTCACCCTGGGCGTGCCGACCAACGCGGGGTTCCTGCGGCGCCTCCTCGCCCACCCGGCGGTGGTGTCCGGAGAGCTGGACACCGGCCTCGTGGAGCGCGAGGCGGACGGCCTCGTCCCCGAAGGAGTGCCCGTCGAGGTGTACGAGGCGGCGGCAGCCGTCCGCGCCGCCGCCCTCGAACCGACCGGTGACGGCTGGCGCGACCCCTTCTCGGCCCCGAACAGCTGGCGCCTCGGCGGTACTCCCGCCCCGCTGACGCACCACCTGCGCGTGCCGGGACACGAGCCCGTGGCGCACATCGCGGGCGAGGGGCCGCGCACCGTGCAGCCCGGCCGCGTCACGGTCCACGTGGACGGCGTCGCCCACACCTTCCACCGCGCCGCCGACTGGCTCGGCAGGGACGGCGACGCCTGGCACGTCCAGGACCACGACCCCGTGGCGGCGAGCCTCACCGGCGCCGCGCACAGCGGGGCCGACGCCCTCACGGCCCCCATGCCCGGCACGGTCACGGTCGTCAAGGTGTCCACCGGCGACCACGTGACCCAGGGACAGAGCCTCCTGGTGGTGGAGGCGATGAAGATGGAGCACGTCATCTCCGCCCCGCACGCGGGCACCGTCAGCGAGCTCGACGTCACCCCGGGCTCGACCGTCGCCATGGACCAGGTCCTGGCCGTGGTGATCCCGGACGAGGCGGAGGGAGACAACGAATGACCACCGACACCCGGACCGACGGCCTCCCCATGGTCGTCCCCGCCCAGAGCCTCCCGCCCCGCGTCCGTATCTACGAGGTGGGCGCGCGCGACGGCCTGCAGAACGAGAAGGCGGTCGTCCCCACCGGCATCAAGGCGGAGTTCATCCGCCGCCTCGCCGCCGCGGGCCTCACGACCGTCGAGGCCACCAGCTTCGTGCACCCCAAGTGGGTGCCCCAACTGGCCGATTCCGAGCAGCTCTTCCCGCTCGTGCGGGACCTGCAGGAGGACGCGGGGGCACAGCTGCCCGTCCTGGTGCCGAACGACCGGGGACTCGACCGCGCCCTGGCGCTCGGCGTCCGCGGCGTCGCCGTCTTCGTCAGCGCCACGGAGTCCTTCGCCAAGGCCAATCTGAACCGCACGATGGCCGAGGCGCTCGCCATGTCGGAGCCGGTCGTGGCCCGCGCCCGCGAGCAGGACGTGCGGGTGCGCGGCTACCTCTCCATGTGCTTCGGCGACCCGTGGGAGGGCCCCGTGCCCGTCGCCCAGGTCGTCCGCACCGCGAAGTCCCTCCTCGACATGGGCTGCGACGAGCTGAGCCTCGGCGACACCATCGGCGTGGCCACCCCCGGCCATGTCCTGTCCCTGCTCACCGCGTTGAACGAGGCGGGTGTGCCCACGGACCGCATCGGCGTGCACTTCCACGACACGTACGGCCAGGCGCTCTCCAACACCCTCACCGCCCTGCAGCACGGCGTGCGCACGGTCGACTCCTCGGCGGGCGGCCTCGGCGGCTGTCCGTACGCGAAGAGCGCCACCGGCAATCTCGCCACCGAAGACCTCGTATGGATGCTCGACGGCCTCGGCATCGAGACCGGCGTCGATCTCGGCAAGCTCACCGCCACCAGCGCGTGGATGGCCGAACAACTGGGCCGACCCAGCCCCTCCCGCACCGTCCGTGCCCTGACGGGCACCTCCCACCAGGAGCAGTGAAGAACGATGGACCACCGTCTGTCCCCCGAGCACGAGGAACTCCGCCGCACCGTCGAGGAGTTCGCGCACGAGGTGGTCGCCCCGAAGATCGGCGACCTGTACGAGCGCCACGAGTTTCCGTACGAGATCGTCCGCGAGATGGGCCGCATGGGCCTGTTCGGTCTGCCCTTCCCCGAGGAGTACGGCGGCATGGGCGGCGACTATCTCGCCCTCGGCATCGCGCTCGAGGAGCTGGCGCGGGTCGACTCCTCGGTGGCGATCACCCTGGAGGCGGGCGTCTCGCTCGGCGCCATGCCGATCCACCTCTTCGGCACGGACGAGCAGAAGCGGGAGTGGCTGCCGCGGCTGTGTTCCGGTGAACTGCTCGGCGCCTTCGGCCTGACCGAGCCGGACGGCGGCTCGGACGCGGGCGGCACGCGCACGACCGCGGTGCTCGACGGCGACGAGTGGGTGATCAACGGCTCGAAGTGCTTCATCACCAACTCCGGCACGGACATCACGGGTTTGGTCACGGTCACCGCCGTCACCGGCCGCAAGCCGGACGGCCGTCCGCTCATCTCGTCGATCATCGTGCCGTCCGGGACGCCCGGGTTCACGGTCGCGGCGCCGTACTCGAAGGTCGGCTGGAACGCATCGGACACCCGCGAGCTGTCCTTCGCGGACGTCCGGGTGCCCGCGGCGAACCTCCTCGGCGAAGAGGGCCGCGGCTATGCCCAGTTCCTCCGCATTCTCGACGAGGGCCGGGTCGCGATCTCCGCGCTCGCGACGGGCCTCGCGCAGGGCTGCGTCGACGAGTCCGTGAAGTACGCCAAGGAGCGGCACGCCTTCGGCAAGCCGATCGGGGCGAACCAAGCGATCCAGTTCAAGATCGCCGACATGGAGATGCGGGCGCACATGGCCCGGGTCGGCTGGCGGGACGCGGCGTCGCGCCTCGTCGGCGGCGAGCCCTTCAAGAAGGAGGCCGCGATCGCAAAGCTCTACTCCTCCACGGTCGCCGTCGACAACGCACGCGAGGCCACCCAGATCCACGGCGGATACGGCTTCATGAACGAGTACCCGGTGGCACGGATGTGGCGGGACTCCAAGATCCTGGAGATCGGCGAGGGCACCAGTGAGGTGCAGCGCATGCTGATCGCCAGAGAGCTGGGATTCGCGGGATAACAACCGCTGCGTCGGGGAAGGCGCCCGGGGGCCACTGGACAGGACCTTAGGTTAGGTTAACCTAAGCGCTAGTTCCGGCCAGTGGCCCCGCCGCCGTCTTCACGAAAGCAGAGACCCTCATGCCCCACTCCCGCCTCCCCCAGCCCTCCCGCCGCGGCATCCTCGCCGCAGGCGGAGCCCTCGGCCTGACGGCCCTGCTGGCAGCCTGCGGAGACGAGAAGAAGGACAACTCGGGCGCTGCGGACTCCGGTGACTCCGGACCATGGAGCTTCAAGGACGACCGCGGCACGACCGCCAAGGCCAAGGGCACCCCGAAGAACATCGTCGCCTTCACCAGCGTCGCCGCCGCACTCTTCGACTACGGCATCGAGGTCAAGGGCGTCTTCGGCCCGACGAAGACCAAGGACGGCAAGGCCGACGTCCAGGCCGGCGACATGGACGTCAGCAAGCTGACGATCCTCGGCAACGAATGGGGCAAGTTCAACATCGAGAAGTACGCGGGCCTCGCCCCCGACCTCCTCGTCTCCACGATGTTCGACGACGCGGGCACGCTCTGGTCCGTCCCCGAGGAGAGCAAGGACAAGATCCTCAAGCTCGCCCCGAGCGTCGGCATCAGCGTCTACGACCGCAAGATGACCGAGCCGCTCCAGCGCCTGCTCGCCCTCGCCGAGTCGCTCGGCGCGGACGTGAAGGCCGAGAAGGTCGTCAAGGCGAAGAAGCGCTTCGAGGCCGCGGCCGAGCGGCTGCGCAAGGTGGCCAAGGCGAACAAGGACATCAAGGTCCTCGTCGGCTCGGCGAGCCAGGACATCTTCTACGTCTCCGGGACGAACCTCTCCGCGGACCTGGAGTACTTCAAGTCCCTCGGCGTGAACTTCGTCGAGCCGTCCGAGGCCGCCAAGAAGGCGAGCGGCGGCTGGTTCGAGAACCTGAGCTGGGAGAACGTCAACAAGCACGACGCGGACATCATCATGATGGACAACCGCACGGCCACCATCCAGCCCGCCGACATCGAGAAGCCGACCTGGGCGAAGCTGCCCGCGGTCAAGGCCGGTCAGGTCATCCCCCGCGTCACCGAGCCCATTTACTCGTACGACAAGTGCGCCCCGATCCTCGAGGACCTCGCCGACGCGATCGAGAAGGCGAAGAAGGTCAGCTGACCCCTGCCCGGAATCGCGCGAACTCACCCTGTCTGACGGCATTCGCATCACAGCCCTCTCCGCATTCCGGAGAGGGCTGTTCCGTTTTTCTGGCTCTTTGTGACCACAGGGACCCCCTGGGTTTAACCACCGGGGTAGTTAGGTTAGGCTTACCTCACTTCCCCCAAGTCCCCTCACACAGAGGAAGTTCATGCGCTCGCACCTGCTCAACGACACCACCGCGGAGCGTTACCGCAGCTCCGTGACCGAAGGAGTCGAGCGGGTGGCGGCCAGAATCGCCACCACCTCACGCCCCTTTACCGGCGTCTCCGTCGACGACCTCGCGCCCCGCATCGAGGCCGTCGACCTCGACGAGCCCCTGCACGACACCATCGCCGCCCTGGACGAGCTCGACGAGCTCTACCTGCGCGACGCCGTGTACTTCCACCATCCCCGCTACCTCGCGCACCTCAACTGCCCGGTCGTCATCCCGGCCGTGCTCGGCGAGGCGGTGCTGTCCGCGGTCAACTCTTCCCTCGACACGTGGGATCAATCCGCGGGCGGCACACTGATCGAGCGCCGTCTCATCGACTGGACGGCCGAACGCATCGGGCTCGGCCCGGCCGCCGACGGCGTGTTCACCAGCGGCGGCTCGCAGTCCAACCTCCAGGCCATGCTGCTCGCCCGCGAGGAAGCCGCCAAGGCCGGAAAGCCCGCCACCGAGCTGCGCATCTTCGCCTCCGAGGTCGGCCACTTCAGCATCCAGAAAGCCGCGACGCTGCTCGGTCTCGGCGAGGACGCCGTGATCGTCGTCCCCACCGATCACGACAAGCGCATGCAGACCGTCGCGCTCGCCCGCGAGCTGGAGCGCTGCCGCGAGAACGACCTCACCCCCATGGCGGTCGTCGCCACCGCGGGCACCACCGACTTCGGCTCCATCGACCCGCTCCCCGAGATCGCCGAGCTCTGCGAGCAGTACGGCACCTGGATGCACGTCGACGCGGCGTACGGCTGCGGCCTGCTCGCCTCGCGCAAGAACCGTCACCTCATCGACGGCATCGAGCGCGCCGACTCCGTGACCGTCGACTACCACAAGTCCTTCTTCCAGCCGGTGAGTTCCTCCGCCGTCCTGGTGCGGGACAGGTCGACGCTCAGCCACGCGACGTACCACGCGGAGTACCTCAACCCGCGCCGCATGGTGCAGGAGCGCATCCCCAACCAGGTCGACAAGTCCCTGCAGACCACCCGCCGCTTCGACGCCCTCAAGCTGTGGATGACGCTGCGCGTGATGGGCGCCGACGCCATCGGCGAGCTCTTCGACTCCGTCTGCGACATGGCGGACGAGGGCTGGCGGCTGCTCGCCGCCGACCCGCGCTACGACGTCGTCGTGGAGCCCCAGCTCTCCACGCTCGTCTTCCGCTACATACCCGGGTCGATCTGCGACCCGTCCGCCATCGACCGCGCCAACCTCTACGCCCGCAAGGCCCTGTTCGCCTCCGGCGACGCCGTCGTCGCGGGCACCAAGGTCGGCGAGCGTCAGTACCTCAAGTTCACCCTGCTCAACCCCGAGACCACGGTCGCCGACATCACGGCCGTCCTCGATCTGATCGCCGGCCACGCCGAGCAGTACCTGGGAGAGACCCTTGACCGCGCTTCCTGATCACCGACAGCCACGGGAACCGATGGAACCACTGGACTTCATCGGCATCGGTCTCGGCCCCTTCAACCTCGGCCTCGCCTGCCTGACCGAACCCATCGACGAGCTCAGCGGCCTCTTCCTGGAGTCCAAGCCGGACTTCGAGTGGCACTCGGGCATGTTCCTGGAGGGCGCTCACCTCCAGACCCCGTTCATGTCGGACCTCGTCACCCTCGCGGACCCGACGTCCCCCTACTCCTTCCTCAACTACCTGAAGGAATCGGGTCGCCTCTACTCCTTCTACATCCGCGAGAACTTCTATCCGCTGCGCACCGAGTACAACGACTACTGCCGCTGGGCCGCAGCGAAGCTCTCCTCGGTCCGCTTCAGCACGACGGTGACCGAGGTGACGTACGAGGACGATCTGTACGTCGTCCACACCTCCACCGGCGACACCCTGCGCGCCCACCACCTCGTCCTCGGGACCGGCACCCCGCCGCACATCCCCGAGTCGTGCGCGGACCTCGGCGGTGACTTCATCCACAACTCCCGCTATCTGCAGAGCAAGCCGGATCTCCAGAAGAAGAAGTCGATCACGCTCGTCGGCAGCGGCCAGTCCGCCGCCGAGATCTACTACGACCTCCTGAGCGAGATCGACGTCCACGGCTACAAGCTCAACTGGGTCACGCGCTCCCCGCGCTTCTTCCCCCTCGAATACACCAAGCTGACGCTGGAGATGACCTCCCCGGAGTACGTCGACTACTTCCACGCACTGCCGGAAGCGACCCGCTACCGCCTCCAGGATCAGCAGAAGACGCTCTTCAAGGGCATCGACGGCGACCTGATCAACGAGATATTCGACCTGCTCTACCAGAAGAACCTCGGCGGCCCGGTGCCGACGCGGCTGCTCACCAACTCCTCGCTGCAGAGCGCCCGTCACGAGAACGGCACCTACACGCTCGGCCTGCGCCAGGACGAGCAGGGCAAGGACTTCGAGCTGGAGTCCGAGGGCCTGATCCTGGCCACCGGCTACCAGTACGTCACGCCCGACTTCCTGGAGCCCGTGCGCGACCGCATCCGCTGGGACGGCCGCGGCCGCTTCGAGGTCGCCCGCAACTACTCCATCGACACCACGGGCCGCGGGATCTTCCTGCAGAACGGTGCCGTGCACACCCACTCGCTGACCAGCCCCGACCTGGGCATGGGCCCGTACCGCAACGCGTACATCATCGGTGAGCTGCTCGGCGCCGAGTACTACCCCGTCGAGAAGTCCATCGCGTTCCAGGAGTTCGCCGTATGAGCACCACCTCAGACTTCACCCTCCGCCCCCTCGACCCCCTGAAGGACGCCGAGCTCCTGCACGGCTGGGTCACCCACCCCAAGGCCTCGTTCTGGATGATGCAGGACGCGACGCTGCCGGACGTCGAGCGCGAGTACATGGCCATCGCCGCCCACGAGCACCACGACGCGTTCATCGGCCTGCACAAAGGCGTCCCCGCCTTCCTGATGGAGCGCTACGACCCCCGGTACGTCGAGCTCGTCGGCCTCTACGAGCCGCAGCCCGGCGACGTGGGCATGCACTTCCTCACCGCGCCCTCCGACGTCCGCATCCCCGGCTTCACCCGGGACGTGATCACCAAAGTCATGGCGACCCTCTTCGAGGACCCGGCGACCGCGCGCGTCGTGGTGGAGCCGGACGTCGACAACAAGGCCGTGCACGCCCTCAACGAAGCCGTCGGGTTCCGGCCGGCCGAGGTCATCCAGAAGCCGGAGAAGAAGGCTCTCCTGAGCTTCTGCACCCGGGAACAGTTCGAAGAAGCAGTACGCGAAAGGGAAACGGCGATATGACCCTGTCCGACGCAACGGCGCACCTGACCCCCGAGCGCTGGGAGCAGGCCAACCGCCTCCTCATCCGCAAAGCCATCGCCGAGTTCTCCCACGAGCGACTCTTCACCCCGGAGCCGCTGGGCGAGGACAAATACGTCATCCGCAGCGACGACGCCCTGACCCGCTACCGCTTCACCGCCAAGCGGCTGCGCCTGGACCACTGGCAGGTCGACGCCGACTCGATCTCCCGGCACCGCGACGGCGCCGAACTCCCCCTCAACGCACTCGACTTCTTCATCGAGCTGCGCACGGCCCTCGGCCTGAGCGACGAGATCCTGCCGGTCTACCTGGAGGAGATCTCCTCCACCCTCTCCGGCACCTGCTACAAGCTGACCAAGCCCGCGATCCCGGCCGCCGAGCTCTCCCGCTCCGGCTTCCAGGAGATCGAGACGGGCATGACCGAGGGCCACCCCTGCTTCGTCGCCAACAACGGCCGGCTCGGCTTCGGCGTCCACGAGTACCTCTCGTACGCCCCCGAGACCGCGAGCCCCGTACGGCTCGTGTGGCTGGCCGCGAGCAAGGAGCGGGCCGCGTTCACGGCGGGCGCCGGCATCGAGTACGAGTCGTTCCTGCGGGCCGAGCTGGGCCAGGAGACCCTGGACCGCTTCGACCGCAGACTCCGTGAGCAGGGCCTGGACCCGCAGGACTACCTCCTCATCCCGGCGCACCCCTGGCAGTGGTGGAACAAGCTGTCGGTGACCTTCGCGGCCGAGGTCGCCCAGCGGCACCTGGTGTGCCTGGGCGAGGGCGACGACGAGTACCTCGCCCAGCAGTCGATCCGTACGTTCTTCAACAAGAGCGCCCCGGCCAAGCACTACGTCAAAACGGCCCTCTCGGTCATCAACATGGGCTTCATGCGCGGACTCTCGGCCGCGTACATGGAGGCGACCCCGGCGATCAACGACTGGCTCGCGGGCCTCATCGACTCCGACGAGACCCTGAAGTCGACCGGCCTGACGATCATCCGCGAGCGCGCGGCCGTCGGCTATCGCCACCTGGAGTACGAGGCCGCGACCGACCGCTACTCCCCGTACCGCAAAATGCTCGCGGCCCTGTGGCGCGAGAGCCCCGTCCCGTCCCTCGCCGAGGGCGAGCAACTGGCCACCATGGCCTCGCTGCTGCACACCGACCTGGAGGGCGCGTCCTTCGCGGGCGCCCTCATCGAGCGCTCCGGGCTCACCCCCGCCGAGTGGCTGCGCGGCTATCTGCACGCCTACCTGACGCCGCTGCTGCACAGCTTCTACATGTACGACCTCGTCTACATGCCGCACGGCGAGAACGTCATCCTGGTCCTCAAGGACGGCGTCGTACAGCGGGCGATCTTCAAGGACATCGCCGAGGAGATTGCGGTCATGGACCCGGACGCGGTCCTGCCGCCCGCGGTCGAGCGGCTGCGGGTCGAGGTCCCCGACGACCAGAAACTCCTGTCGATCTTCACGGACGTCTTCGACTGCTTCTTCCGCTTCCTGTCCGCGAACCTCGTCACCGAGGGCCTGGTGGACGAGGAGACGTTCTGGGGCGCCGTCGCCGAGTGCGTGACGACGTACCAGGAGGCCACGCCCCAACTGGCCGACAAGTTCAAGCAGTACGACATGTTCGCCCCGGAGTTCGCGCGCTCCTGCCTGAACCGGCTCCAGCTCCGCGACAACGAACAGATGGTGGACCTCGCCGACCCGGCGGGCGCGCTCCAGCTGATCGGGACGCTGAAGAACCCGATCGCGTAGCCACACCCTCACAAGCCGAGTGGGCTCCCGGGACGGTCCCCGGGAGCCCACTCTCGTCCGCCTGCGTAGTTACTTGCCGGGCCAGGGCACCTCGGCGGCCTTGTAGTAGTCCATGCCCATCGCGTCCCAGCGCGGCCCCTGCCGGGCGAGCCGCACCTTGTACGTGTCCCAGTCGTGCGTCGAGGCGGGCGACCAGCCGAGCTCGGCGACGCCGGGCAGGCGCGGGAACGCCATGTACTCGATGTGCTGCGAGGTCGAGAGCGTCTCCGACCACAGCGGCGCCTCGACACCCAGGATGGAGTCCGCGGGCGCGCCCTTCAGGTACGTCGCCGGGTCCCAGTCGTAGCTGCGCTGCACCGAGACCAGGCCCGCCCAGGAGAGGCCGAGCGGGGTGTCCTTGTTGTACTTCATGTCGAGGTAGGAGCGGTCTGCCGGCGAGAGGAGCAGCTTGGTGCCGTTCTTCGCGGCGTTCACGACCTGCTCGCGCTCGGCGGCGCCGGTGGCGTCATAGCCCCAGTACTGCGCGACGGCGCCCTTGGCGGGCGTGGCGCCGGTCAGCTGATGCCAGCCCATCACGGTCTTGCCGTACTTGGCGACGATGGGCTGCACCTTGTTCATGAACTCCACGTAGTCCTCGTGGCTCGTGGAGTGCGCCTCGTCGCCGCCGATGTGGATGTACTTGCCGGGAGTCAGCTCGGCGATCTCGCGGATGACGTCGTCCACGAAGTCGTACGTGACGGCCTTCTTGGCGCACAGCGAGCTGAAGCCGACCTCGGTGCCGGTGTAGAGCGGGGGCGCGACGCCGTCGCAGTTCAGCTCGGCGTACGAGGCGAGGGCCGCGTTCGTGTGGCCCGGCATGTCGATCTCCGGGACCACTTCGAGCTGCCGCGATGCCGCGTACCGGACGATGTCCTTGTACTGGGCCTTCGTGTAGTAGCCGCCCTTGCCGCCGCCGACCTGCGTGGAGCCGCCGTACGTCGCGAGCCTGGGCCAGGAGTCGATGGCGATGCGCCAGCCCTGGTCGTCGCTCAGGTGCAGGTGCAGCTTGTTGACCTTGTAGAGCGACATCTGGTCGATGTAGCGCTTGACCTTGTCGACCGAGAAGAAGTGCCGCGACACGTCGAGCATGGCGCTGCGGTACGCGTAACGGGGCGCGTCCTTGATGGTGCCGCCCGCGACCAGCCAGGGGCCCTTCTGCTTCGTCTTCTTCTCGGCGGCCGCGGGCAGTTGCTGCCGCAGCGTCTGTACGCCGTAGAAGAGCCCGGCGGCCTTGCGGGCGGTGATGGTGACGGAACCGCGCCTCGACTCGAGCCGGTAGCCCTCGTCGCCCAGGGACTTGTCCTTGGAGCTCAGCCGGAGCCGGATGCCGTCGCGGCCCTCGTCGTCGGTGACCTTCAGGGGGTAGCCGGTGGAGGGACGCAGGACGTCCGCCAGCTGCCCGCCGATCCCGCGCGCGGCACGCGAGTCGTCGACCCTGATGCGGGTCTTGGCAGTGATCTCGTACGGGGCTCCGCCCGGGGCGGCGGACGCGGGGGCCGGGATCACCTGGCCGAGGGGGGTCGGCGTGGCGGCCGCGGCCTCATCCCGCGCTCCGCTGCCGCCGACGGGCGCGGCGGCCACGGACGAGAGGCCGGCCGCGGCGACGAGCAGCAACGAGCCGAACAGGCGGGTCGATCTTTGGTGCTGTCTCACGAGCGGGTCCCTTCGACGGGCCATCACTGTGGTGCATCGCAATCGAACGGTCACCATGGGTACCTTGCGCCCCGGGGTGGGTCAAGGGTGTAGACCACTTCGGCCGCCCGCCAATGGAAGAATCCTCCCATGGCGGAAATCATCCAGCGCGACGGGACCTGGACCTTCGACGGAGAGACGCTGCGCCTCGTGCCCGGACGCGACAAGAACGTGTCTCTGCTGCGCAAGACGCTGGGAGAACTGGCCGTGCCGCTGGGCGCGTTGGCGGGCATCGCCTTCGAACAGGGCAAGAAGTCGGGGCGTCTGCGGCTGCGGCTGCGGGACGGCGCCGACCCGTTGCTGCAGGCCGCGGGGGGCAAGCTCGGGGACGCCGCCGACCCGTATCAGCTCGCGGTGGACTCGGACCGCTACGGGGTCGCGGAGTACGTCGTCGACGAGGTCCGCAACGCGCTGCTGCTCGAACAGGTGCCGGCCGTGCCCTGCGACAGCTATCTGCTGCCGGGCCCCTCGGTGCCGCTGTCGGTCTCGGCGGGGGACGGCACGGCCAGCTTCGACGGCGAGACCATCCGCCTGGAGTGGAACTGGAAGACGGAGGAGGCGAAGTCGGCGTCCGGTACGCGCACGCTGTCCCTCGCCGAGGTCGCGGCGGTGGAGTGGCAGCCCGCGGTGGGCCTGGAGAACGGCTACCTCCGCTTCACCGTCCGGCACGCGCCGACCAAGGCCCCGCCGAAGTACGACCCGAACTCGGTGGAGCTGTGGGGCTTCAAGAAGGACCCGCTGATGGCGCTGGTCGCCGCCGCCGTGCAGGTGCGGTTGCCTCATCCGGCGGCGGCGCAGGGCCTCGCGGAGGCCCCGGAGGCACCGGCCGCTCTGACGCCGGCTGCCGTGCCCGCGCCCGCCCCGGCGGAGGATGATCACGACGCCCTGCTGCGGCGGCTGCGTGAGCTGGGGGAGCTGCACAAGGCCGGGATACTCACGGAGGAGGAGTTCACCACGGCCAAGCAGGCGATCCTGAAGCGGATGTGAGCCGCCGGGGCCAGTTTTCGACGCGCCCCTGCCCGATACCGGGCAGGATTGTTGCACGCGCGGGCCTCTTCCTTCAGGATCAACGAATGCACGACGACCTGGTGGACCACCTGACCCGCAGCACCCCGCTCCAGCGGGGCGAAGCGCTGCGGGTCATCCAGGACGTGCTCGCCTACTTCGACGAGACGACCGAAGAATTCGTCCGTCGCCGCCACCGCGAACTGCAAGGTCAGGGCCTGCTGAACGCGGCGATCTTCGAACAGATCTCGGCGGATCTCACATACCGCGCGGTCGCGCCGCCCGAGCTCACCCTCCGGCAGCTGCGTCGCATCATCTACGGCTAGGACACCCTCTATGTGCGGAATCGTCGGTTATATCGGCAAGCGTGACGTGGCCCCCCTCCTCCTCGAAGGCCTGCAGCGCCTGGAGTACCGCGGCTACGACTCCGCGGGCGTCGTCATCACCAGCCCCAAGGCCACCGGCCTGAAGATGGTCAAGGCGAAGGGCCGCGTCCGCGACCTCGAGGCGAAGGTGCCCGCCCGCTTCAAGGGCACCACCGGCATCGCCCACACCCGCTGGGCCACCCATGGCGCCCCGTCCGACGAGAACGCCCACCCGCACATGTCGGGTGACAACAAGGTCGCCGTCGTCCACAACGGCATCATCGACAACGCCTCCGAGCTGCGCGCCAAGCTCAGCGCCGACGGCGTCGAGTTCCTCTCCGAGACGGACACCGAGGTCCTCACCCACCTCATCGCCCGCGCCCAGGCGGACAAGCTGGAGGACAAGGTCCGCGAGGCCCTGCGCCACGTCGAGGGCACGTACGGCATCGCCGTGCTGCACGCCGACTTCAACGACCGCATCGTCGTCGCCCGCAACGGCTCCCCCGTGGTCCTCGGCATCGGCGAGAAGGAGATGTTCGTCGCCTCGGACGTCGCCGCGCTCGTCTCGCACACCCGCCAGGTCGTCACCCTCGACGACGGCGAGATGGCCACCATCAAGGCCGACGACTACCGCACGTACACCACCGAGGGCTCCCGCACGACCGCCTCGCCGACCACCGTGGAGTGGGAGGCCGAGTCGTACGACATGGGCGGCCACGACACGTACATGCACAAGGAGATCTTCGAGCAGCCCGACGCGGTGGACCGCGTCCTGCGCGGCCGCATCGACGACCGCTTCTCCACCGTGCACCTCGGCGGCCTGAACCTGGACGCGCACGACGCCCGCAAGGTGCGCCGCGTCAAGATCCTCGGCTGCGGCACCTCGTACCACGCGGGCATGATCGGCGCCCAGATGATCGAGGAGCTGGCCCGCATCCCCGCCGACGCGGAGCCCGCGTCCGAGTTCCGCTACCGCAACGCGGTCGTGGACCCCGACACCCTCTACATCGCGGTCTCCCAGTCCGGTGAGACCTACGACGTGCTCGCCGCCGTTCAAGAGCTGAAGCGCAAGGGCGCCCGCGTCCTCGGCGTCGTGAACGTCGTCGGCTCCGCGATCGCCCGTGAGGCCGACGCGGGCGTGTACGTCCACGCGGGCCCGGAGGTCTGCGTCGTCTCGACCAAGTGCTTCACGAACACTACGGTCGCCTTCGGCCTGCTCGCCCTGCACCTGGGCCGCATCCGCGACCTGTCGGTCTCCGACGGCAAGCGGATCATCGAGGGCCTGCGCAAGCTGCCCGGCCAGATCTCGGAGATCCTCAAGCAGGAGGACGAGATCAAGAAGATCGCCAAGCAGTACGCGGACGCCCGCTCGATGCTCTTCATCGGTCGTGTGCGCGGCTACCCCGTCGCCCGCGAGGCCTCCCTCAAGCTCAAGGAGGTCTCGTACATCCACGCCGAGGCCTACCCCGCCTCCGAGCTGAAGCACGGCCCCCTCGCGCTCATCGAGCCCGCGCTCCCCACGGTCGCGATCGTCCCGGACGACGACCTCCTGGAGAAGAACCGCGCCGCCCTGGAGGAGATCAAGGCCCGCAGCGGCAAGATCCTCGCGGTCGCGCACCAGGAGCAGGAGAAGGCTGACCAGACCATCCTCGTCCCGAAGAACGAGGACGAGCTGGACCCGATCCTGATGGGCATCCCGCTGCAACTCCTCGCCTACCACACGGCGTTGGCCCTGGGCCGCGACATCGACAAGCCGCGCAACCTGGCCAAGTCCGTCACGGTCGAATAACTGATCGTTTCAGAATGAGATCTTGGTCTGACGCGTCTCGACTGAGATGGTGCTCAGTGGGGGATGGAACGGGTTGCCCCTGGTGGCGCGTT